>JANNZB010000546.1:0-3647 GCA_031410395.1 Novosphingobium sp. | reverse complement strand
CCGTCGGGGCGGTTGGTCCCGATCGTGCCCGAGGGCCCGCGCCGGGCCCAGCCGACACAGTAGAGGCCGGGCAGGATGCGCCCCTCGTCATTGGCAAAGCGTCCCGCGCTTTCCTCGAACGGCACGCCGGGGATCGGGCTCGACTTGTAGCCGATGCAGGTGATCACCAGGCTGGCCGGGACGACATAGGTCTCACCGGTCCCGTGCGCGCGGCCTTCGCTGTCGAGCTGGGTGCGCTCAACCTCGACCCCGGTGACCTGACCCTCACCCAGAATGGCCTTGGGGCTGGCGAAGAAGTCGAACTCGATCTCGACCGGCTTGTCGGCGCGGAATGCCTCGGGGATCGCGGCAAAGCCGCGTAGGTGGCCGACCGACTTGCGCTGACCGGGTTCGAGGAACAGGTCTTCGTCCACGACGGGCAGATCGGCCGGATCGACCCGCGGGCAGGCGCGCTCAAGGTGTCCGAGTTCGCCGAGCTCCTTGGTGGTCATTGCAATCTGGTGGGGTCCGCGCCGCCCGAGCAGCGAAATTTGCTCGATTCGGGATGTTTCGAGGCGGTCGAGCGCATGGGCAACAATATCGCTACCGGCAAATTCTGCGCGAGTCTTGGCGAGAATGCGTGCAACATCGAGCGCGACGTTGCCATTGCCAATCACCACCGCGCTCCGTCCTGACAGGTCCGGGTCCAGCGCAGCAAATTGCGGGTGGCCATTATACCAGCCAACGAAGGCAGCGCTGCCGAAAACGTTGTTCAGGTCTTCGCCCTCAAGTCCCATTGGCTTGTCATGCGGCGCGCCGGTGGCGAGGATTACCGCATCATAGAGCTCTTCAAGCTCGCTGATCGAAATGTCTTGGCCCACGGTAACATTGCCAATGAAGCGCACGTTTTCCGACTGCGCAACACCCTCATAACGCTTGGAAACCGCCTTGATCGATTGGTGATCGGGGGCGACGCCGGTGCGGATCAGGCCGAAAGGTACCGGCAGCCGGTCAAATACATCGACCATGACTCCGCCCTGTTCTGGATCGGCGCCCAACTGTTTAAGCGCTGCTTCTGCGGTATAGTACCCAGCCGGACCCGAACCGATAATTGCAATGTGCTTCACGCCTTACCCCATGCATTTTTTAATTGCGGCATTTGCAGTCTGAATCGCCACCCGGCGCAAGTAAATTTTGCATGCCCGCACGTCGCCCGGGCGATTCACTGAAAATAGGGGAAAACCCCCACAAAAATTCACATTGGCAAATCGGCTATTAACTGTTTTTCAAACGCAATTTGCCAAACAGGGCTGATGAGCGACGAAACAGGTCAATTGCAGCTTCCAGCGCATGCTATTTCGCGTGTCGACAAAGTTGTGCCTGTATCCGCTTCACGCAAATCAGCCACCACCGCCAAAGTGCGCGGAAAACGCTTTGTGGAACACTTCGCAATTCCCACAGACTGGTGGCAGATGGCCCCGGTTATGCTGCTCGCCGGCATTGGTTACGCAATAATCAACTGGCCGTTTGACGGATTTATGTCGGCTCTTCTGGTCGTGCTCGGTGCAGGCGGTAGTTTTGCCTCACGCTGGGCCTTGGGCCTTGAACGAAAACTGGAACGGACAGACCGTGATCGATATGCGCTGGTGGCAATATCGGTAGGCATACCGATGCTGGTGTTTGGTATGGGCATGACCATGTGGATGGTGGCTCTGTCTGCGAACTCGCACATGGTGCTGATTGAAATGGTCGGCGTGAGCATGGTTTCCGCTATTATCTGCAACGGCAGACTGTTTGCGATGATCTCTGCCAATATTGGCCTGTGGCTCGGTTTCGCCGTTGTAACATTTGACCCGATGGTTTTGGCTGTAATTGCCCTGAGTGGCGCTATCGGCATTAAGTCAAGTTTGAGTCAATCAACGGCCAATCTGCTTGCGCAGCAACAGCAGGAACAGGTGGAGCGCACTCAGCAACGCGCTGAACTGATCCTTTCAGACTTTGAGCAAACCCGCCAGGGCTGGTTTTGGGAAACCGACCGGCGCGGCGCAATAACCTATGTATCGAGCACGATCGGCGAGGTTCTGGGGCGGGATGCCAAGACCCTGATCGGCAAGCCCTTCAGCGAGCTGTTTACCCTCGATGACCAGACGCGCGAAGGTGAACGCACGCTGGCTTTTCACATGTCGACTCGCTCCAGTTTCCACGAATTGGCGGTCCGCGCGGCGACAAAGTATGAAGACGAACGCTGGTGGTCGATCAACGGGCTGCCGGTCTATGATGATTACGATAACTTCCAGGGTTTTCGCGGATCAGGCAGCGATCTTACCGAGCGTCGGCGATCAGAAGAAAAAGTCTCGCGGCTTGCGCATTACGATTCGCTCACCGGCCTCGCCAACCGGCTGCAGATATCGCAGCTGCTCGAGAAGATTCTGACAGCCCGGAATATCGATCAGCGCGTCTGTGCAGTTTTCCTGATTGACCTTGATCGGTTCAAGCAGGTCAACGATACGCTGGGTCATCCGGTAGGCGATGCGCTGTTAACCCATGTTTCACAACGCCTTGAGCGGGTGGTCGATAAGGCCGGACGAGTGGGGCGGCTCGGCGGCGATGAATTCCAGGTGGTCATTCCCGGGCACCATAACGACGTAGCACTGGCCCACATCGCCCGGCAAATTATCGAAGCTCTATCGCAACCTTATTCGATCGAAGGCTCGAGCGTGGTTATCGGCGCTTCTCTCGGCATCGCCAAGGCACCCGAACATGGGGTTACATCGGAGGCACTGATCCGCAATGCTGACCTCGCGCTTTATGCGGCGAAAGACGGCGGGCGGGGCCGTCACCACTTCTATGCTGCCGATCTACACTCTGACGCGGAGGAGCGCCGTCAGATGGAGCAGGATCTGCGCGATGCCATCGCCACCGGAAGTCTCGAACTTTATTACCAGCCGGTAGTTTCAACCACTACCGAAAAGGTCACCGGCTTTGAAGCTCTGCTGCGATGGACGCACCCGGTGCGCGGTCCGCTCAGCCCGGCGAAATTCATTCCAATTGCGGAAGAAACAGGATTGATCGCCCAGATTGGCGAATGGGCATTGCGCACGGCATGTATGGATATGGCGCAGTGGCCAGATGATATCCGCGTTGCCGTTAACGTATCGCCCCTGCAATTCGCCAATCCCGCGCTGCCAGCCATTGTGACGAGTGCGCTCGCCGCCGCGCAAGTTGCGCCAAACCGACTTGAACTCGAAATCACCGAAAGCGTTTTTCTGAATGACAGCGAGAGCACGGATGCGATGTTCAACGCACTCGACAGGCTTGGTGTGCGGCTGGCGCTGGACGATTTTGGCACGGGCTATTCATCCCTAGGCTACCTCAAGAATGCCCCGTTTGACAAAATCAAGATCGACCAGAGCTTCGTGCGCGGCGCGACCATTCATGGCAGCCGTAATGGCGCAATCATCTCGTCAATTGTTAATCTGGCCGAAGCGCTCGACATGGAAACCACTGCTGAAGGGGTGGAGACGCTCGATGAACTTGACCTCATTCGTTCGCTCGGATGCAGCCATGTTCAAGGCTTCATTTATGCAAAACCGTTGACGCGAGAAGATGCGCTCACGCTGATGAACCAACCGCTAAGTATTTTTGGAAAACAATTAACCTTGTCGCCT
>JANNZB010000545.1:0-1749 GCA_031410395.1 Novosphingobium sp. | reverse complement strand
CGCGAGGCAATGAAGCTGGCGCACGAACATCTCGATTATATCGATTACCTGATCGATGCCCGCCCATGGCTGGCGGGCGCGACAATGACGCTCGCTGATCTCGCCGCCGCTGCGCAGGTTTCGGTTGCGGACTATCTCGGCGGGCTCGACTGGTCGGGGCACGAACAGGCGCGAAGCTGGTACTCGGTGATCAAAAGCCGCCCAAGTTTCCGGCCATTGCTGGCTGAGCGGATGGACGGAATTCAACCGCCCGATCATTATGGCGATGTGGATGGGTGAATTGACGCTTTCGCTTTAAACCCGCTCAAGCGCATGATGCGGGAGGGGTGGCAGCTGTAGTCGTAATGCGTCACCCGTCCGCACTATCCCGCCTTTTAACACGATGGCCATGATACCGGCCATGCGGATCACCGCGCCATCGTCATTCTTTTTGACCACAGCGCCAAGCAGTCCCGGCTGGAAATTTTCGATCTGACTGCAGGGGTTTCGCAGGCCAGTTATTTCCAACTTCACGTCGCCACCGATGAACATTCTGGTTCGCTGCGGCAGGCCAAGAAGGTCGATCCCCGTGGTGGTAATATTCTCGCCAAGATCACCCGGAGAAACTTTGAAGCCTTGGCCAGCCAAGAAAGCAAAAAGTACGACATGGATTAGATGCACTTGTCGCAAATTTGGCTGAGCGGGATCAATGGCGACGCGTGAACGGTGTTGGACCGTTCGGCCACTGTGCGAGTCGCCAGCGACGCCAATGCCAGCTACCAGTTCAATTTCCGGAAATGCGCGTTTGGAAAACCGATGCTCCGAATCGGAGGCAACAGCGACCCCATCGTTGCTTGCTATTGCCTCCAAGAATCAGGCCAAACCGCGCTTATCACCGAACCGCCCATGCTTGCGGTAGGGCACCATCCAGCGTTCAAGAAACAGCGACAACGGCCGGGCAGCAACTCCTAGCGCCTTGAGACCGGGCAATCCGCTCGCCACATTGCCTGCCTTGAGCAGCGCGAACTGGTCTGAACTGATCGGCGCGGCGGGCAACCAACCTGTGGCCATGGCAAAGCCAGCCGAAAGCGGATCGGGCAGATCGATGAACTTGGTGGAGCGCCCCTGCGCTTTGGCAATCTGTCGGTTGAGATCGGCCATGGTCAACACGTCAGGGCCGCACAATTCAAAAGTTTTTCCGCCGAATTTGCTTGGATCGGACAGTGCATTTGCCAAGGCTGTGGCTGCGTCATCGACAAACACTGGCTGCATTTTCGCCTCGGGGCCGAACACCGGCAACACCGGGAGGGTCGAGATCAGCCGGGCGAACATATTGATGAAATTGTCATCCCCACCGAACAGGATTGAGGGACGCAAAATGGTCGCGCTGGGGAAAGCGGCAAGAACGGCAGCTTCACCCTGAGCCTTGGTGCGGGCATAGGCGACCGGGCTTTCGGCATCTGCGCCATTGGCCGAAACATGCACAAAGGCGCGCACTCCTGCCGCCGCAGAAGCCGAAGCGAGCGCTGCCGGGCCGCGCACATGAACCGCAGCCAGATCGCCCTTGAAGGCTCCGACAAGGTTTACCACGCCGTCTGCTCCACCAACCAGCGCGGACATCAAAGCGCGGTCAGTAATATCAGCACGCAGGAACTGCACCTGCCCCAGATTGGCCAGCGTCTTGATCCGCCATGCCCGCTTGGGGTGACGGCTGGCAATCCGCAAACGCGCGCCGCGCGCCAACAATTCCTGCGCCACGGGGGTGCCGAA
>JANNZB010000544.1:0-7116 GCA_031410395.1 Novosphingobium sp. | reverse complement strand
CACCGAGCTTGACCGCTGCCTTGGCAACGAAGCGCTGGCCAAAGCGATCGCCCAGGAAAATCAGATCGCCTCGTCGGTCGGCTCGGTGAATGGAACTCCCAGCTTCCTGATCAATGACCGTTCGCAAGATGCCGGAGACTGGATGACCCTGCGCCCGGTATTGTTGGCACTGACAAAGTAAAAATGCCTGCCACGGGCAGATATCTGGGGGTTCTTGGCGAATCATCTTTGCGCTGATGCCCCCGCTCGCTAGCCTTGGCACCTGCTTCTGATGAGGATTCGCCCGATGACATTCCACTTCCCCACCCGCCTTGCTTACACCGCCGCCATCGCGCCGCTCGTGTTCGGGCTCACCGCCTGCAAAAAAGATGATGCAGCGGCACCGGGCCCAGTTGCCGAATCAACACCACTTGCCAAGATTGCTGCCCCGGCCGGCAAGGCATGGGCCGATATGGTTGAACCTACCAGCGACGGCGGCATGGTCATGGGCAACCCTGCGGCGCCGATCAAAGTGGTGGAATACGGCTCGCTTTCATGCCCGCACTGCGCGCGACTGGCGCAGGAAGGCTTTCCCAAGCTGACCAGCGACTATGTGGCTTCTGGACGGGTAAGCCTAGAATATCGCAGCTTCGCCATCCACCCGATCGATGTGCCGATGACCATGTTGGTCAATTGTGCGCCAAAGGAGAGTTTCTTTCCTCTGGTCGAGCAGATCTATGGCAATTTCGAATCGCTGCTGGGTGCCGCAGAAACGCAGGATGCGCTCGCCAAGGCCGACAAGGCGATGAGCCTTCCGGAAAACCAGCGCTTCATCGCGGTTGCGGCAGCGCAGGGACTTACGCCATTTTTCGCGGCGCGGGGAATTTCGGTCGATCAATCGAACGCCTGCCTGAGTAATTTTGCCAAGGCCAATGAAGTCGCCGCTCATTCCAAGTCCTACGGTGAGGCAGGGGTCGATTCGACCCCGACGTTGTTCATCAACGGCAGCAAGGTCGAAGGCAACACCTGGGCTGAACTCGAAGCAGCGCTGCAACGCGCTGGCGCTCGCTAAGACGCGGCGCTGGGGGGCGGGGGGCTACAGACCAAACGATGCGTATCAGGCGGCTCAGGGTCAGCGGATTCAAGAGCTTTGTCGAGCCGGCTGACCTGCGCATCGAGCCGGGACTGACCGGGGTCGTCGGCCCGAACGGTTGCGGCAAATCGAACCTGCTCGAGGCGATCCGCTGGGTAATGGGCGAAAGCTCGCCCAAATCGATGCGCAGCGGCGGCATGGAAGATGTGATCTTCGCCGGCACCGCGCAGCGCCCGGCCCGCGATTTCGCCGAGGTTGTGCTCCAAGCTGAAACTGCGGACGGCGATGATCTCGAAGTTGTCCGCCGGATTGAGCGCGGCGCGGGCAGTGCCTACCGCGTCAATGGCCGCGATGTTCGCGCCAAAGACGTGTCGCTGGTCTTCGCTGATGCCGCGACCGGCGCGCACAGCCCGGCACTGGTCAGCCAGGGTAAGATCGCCGCAGTTATCGCCGCCAAGCCTGCCGAGCGCCGCCAGATGCTTGAGGAAGCCGCCGGGATCGCCGGGCTGCACGTGCGCCGCAAGGATGCCGAGCAAAAGCTGCGCGCCACCGAGGCCAACCTCGCCCGGCTTGAAGACATCATGGGACAGCTGGGCCAACAGATCGGCACGTTGCGGCGTCAGGCGCGGCAGGCCGAACGCTACATCGCTCTGTCAGCGAAGATCAAGCTGGCTGAAGCGCGGCTGGTGTTCTCCCGCTGGCGCGATGCCGCCGCCGCTGCCGAGGCTGCGCGGACTGAAGCTAGGGGAGCTGAGGCGCGGGTTGCTGACGCGCAGGCAGCGATGAAGCTGGCGCAGGAGGCACAGTCACAGGGCGCGGAAAAACTCGCTGAGGCGCGCGATGAACTGGCAGACCGCCGCGATGATGCCACCGCGCACGGTCACCGCATGGCAACGCTCACCAGCCAGCTCGAAGCTGCCGAACAGCGGCTGGCAGACCTTGAGCGCCAGCACCAGCGGCTCGAGGAGGATCGCGGCGAGGCTGACCGGCTGACCCACGATGCCGCCGATGCCCTCGCGCGGCTGGAAAAGGATCTGGCCGAAGTGCAGGCCGCGCTTGCTCGCGACGAGGCTCTGCGGCCCAGACTTGCCGACGCGCTCGGCGATGCTGACCGCGCTGGCCGTACGGCTGAGCTTGCTTTGGCGCAGGCGATGGCGGCGCAGGCCGGGGTTGAGGCCGAATGGCGGGTAGCCGAGGCTGAACTCGCAGGCGCGCAGCAGAGGTTGGCGCGGCTGGAGACCGAAGCGGCGCGGCAGGAGGAAACGCGCGCGGCGTTGACGCGTGAGAGCGATCCTGAGGCGGCACTGGCATCGGCGCGTGAGCGCGTTGAAGCGGCGGGTGCTGCGCTAGACGATGCCCGCGCTGCGCTCGAGAAACAGCAGGCGCGCAAGGCCGAACTGCAGAGTGAACGCGATATCGCGGGCGCATCGCATGCAACGGCCCGAGCCGAACTCGCCGGGATCGAACGCGAACATGCGGCGCTGCTCCGCGATCGTGAAGCGCGGGCGCGCGCGGCCAAGGCTGGTCACGGGCAGCCTGCAGCCATCGACAAGGTGCGATCGGCTCCGGGCTATGAGCGCGCACTCGCAGCCGTGCTGGGGCGCGATGCCAAGGCCGGGCTTGGGGCGGCACCCGGCGAAACTGAGGGCCGGTTTTGGACGGGTGCGACAGCGCCTGCGCCGGTGAAGGACAGTCTCGCTGCGCATGTTGGCGATTGCCCGCCGCAGCTCGCGGCGCGGCTGGCGCTGGTTCATGTCGCTGATGTTGATGACCAGCGCGCCCTAAACCCCGGCGAATGGCTGGTGACCCGCGCCGGGGCGCTGCGCCGCTGGGACGGCTTTATTGCGCGCGGTGAAGGGGCTGCGGAAGCCGCGCGGCTGGAGGCGGAGAACCGCTTTGCCGCGCTTGAGGATGAACTGCCGGGTAAGCGCATTATTGCCACCGATGCGGAAGCAGCGGGACAGACGGTGCAGGCCGAACTTGGCGCGCTGCAACTTGCGGTGATCGCTTCTGACCGGGCGGTTGCAGCCACCGCCGACGATGAGCGGGGCGCGTTGCGTGCTCTCGATCAGGCCGAAGCAGCCAAAGCCCGGCTCGAACAGCGCCGCGCCGAACTGGCCCATGCCGCCGATGATCTGGCCGAGCAGCGCAGGGCTGCGGCGGCTGAAATTACCGCAGCCGAACACCGCCGCGCCGCGCTGCCTGCTCCTGATGCCGGGCGCGCGCAACTTTCAGCAGCACAGGGGAAACACGACGCTGCGCGGTCGGGCCTGCAATCGGCCACTGCGGCACTTGCCGCGCACGATCAGGCGCTGGCGGTTTCGCGTGAGCGCACCTCTGCGCAGCGCTCGGACATTTCCGGCTGGCAGGCGCGCGCGGGCGATGCCGCACGGCGGCTGGCGGATATGGCGCGCCGGCTTGAAGAAATTTCGCAGGAACGCGCGGTGGTGGCCGCCAAGCCCGCTTCGTTGATTCGCGAGATCGAGCAGGGTGATAGTGTCCGCTCACGGCTAACCACGGAACTGGCTGCCGTCGAATTGGCAGTCGGTACCGCCGCCGAAGCCGCGCGGCAAAGCGATGCCCAGTTCGCCAGCGTCAATGAAGTGCTCGCCTCTGCTCGCGAAGTGCGGGCCGGCGCATCAGCACGCGCAGACAACGAAGAAGCCCGCCGTGCCGAAATGGCGGCTATTTCGGGCGAGCGCTTCCAGTGCCCGCCGCCGCTGCTGCCAGAACGCTTCGCCTTTGCCGCCGCCGAGGTTGCCGGAGCGGGCGAAGAATCGGCTGCGCACGACCGCCTTATTGCCGAGCGCGAACGCATCGGCCCGGTCAATCTGGTGGCCGCCGAGGAGCTTAAGGGGTCAGAGGAACGCCACGCCGAATCGATTGCCGAACAGGCTGAGCTGACCGAAGCCGTCCACCGTCTGCGCGGTTCCATCGGCAACCTCAACCGCGAAGGGCGTGAGCGGTTGCGCGCCGCATTCGAGGCGGTTGATGGCCATTTCCGTGTGTTGTTCACCCGGTTGTTCGAAGGCGGACAGGCGCACCTCGCGCTGATTGATTCGGACGATCCGCTGGAGGCGGGGCTTGAGATTTACGCGCAGCCGCCGGGCAAGCGCCTGCAATCACTGACCCTGCTTTCGGGCGGTGAACAGGCGCTCACCGCTATCGCGCTGATCTTCGCGCTGTTCCTGACAAACCCCGCACCAATCTGCGTGCTAGACGAAGTCGACGCGCCGCTCGACGATGCCAACATCGAACGCTTCTGCGATCTGCTCGATGCAATGGTTGCCGAAACCGACACCCGCTACCTCATCGTCACCCACAACGCCGTAACCATGAGCCGGATGCACCGGCTGTTCGGGGTGACTATGGTTGAGCAGGGCATTTCGCGGCTGGTCAGCGTTGATTTGGGCGGGGCCGAGCAGTTGCTGGCGGCGGAGTAGGTTGACAATTGAATTGTTGTAGTTACTTTAATTGAGGTCGGCGATGCCCATGCCGGTAGTTTTTTAGGGCAATTGGAAAAGGACATTGATGATGTGAATGCCAAGCTAGGGAGGTCACGTTGAAGAAAATGAAAGTTACTTTCAACGAGGCGAAACGTGCTTGGACTCTCAAGGAACGAGGATTGGACTTCGCTGAGGCGGACACCATTTTCGAAGGACCCGTGTTTACGCAAATTGATGACAGGTTCGACTACCCGGAGCCAAGGTTTTAAACCTATGGATATTTGGACGAACGGTTGGTTATGTTTGCATGGACCCCAAATCCTGACGGCATTCATGTCATTTCGATGAGGAAATGCAATGACCGCGACCAACGCAAATTCACCGCAAAATTGGGATGACGACGATCTTCCCGAGTGGACGGATGATCAATTCGCACGCGCGCAGTTTTCTATTGGCGGGAAGGTTATTCGTGCCGCCAACGGAACACTGACCAAGGCTGGTCGTCCGGTCAGTGCTGATCCTAAACATCAGGTAACGCTGCGTCTCGATTCCGATGTACTCTCAGCATACCGCGCCACTGGCAAAGGCTGGCAATCGCGGATCAATGCTGAACTGCGCAAGGTTCTTGGCATCTAACCCAGCACAAAACGCGGCC
Source organism: Novosphingobium sp. (assembly GCA_031410395.1). Lineage (GTDB taxonomy): Bacteria > Pseudomonadota > Alphaproteobacteria > Sphingomonadales > Sphingomonadaceae > Novosphingobium. The sequence goes on along the minus strand of JANNZB010000544.1, from coordinate 1,943 downwards.
CCGCCCCCGCCGCGCCTGCGCTATCATTGCGGTTGTACAGCTGGCACCGTTGCAAACTCAAACAGCCGCAGCCGATGCATTCGTCGAGCTTGCTGCGGGTGAGCGTGAGCAGCGCGATCTTTGCATCGATCTGCGCGCGCATTGATTTGCTCATCCGTTGCCAGTCGGACCTTGTCGGCGTGCGGCCGAGCGGCAGAGTGGCGAGTTCTGCTTCGATCTCTGTTAAGGCCAGCCCCAGCTTCTGCGCGATGAGGATAAAGCTAAGCCGCCGGATGTCGGCGCGCAAGAACCGGCGTTGGTTGCCCGCAGTGCGCCACGCGGTAAGCAGACCCCGCTCCTCATAAAAACGGATCGCTGAAACCGCGAGCCCGGTGCGGCGGGCCAATTCCCCGATTGGCAGGAGATCATTTTTGTCCATCGCAGCGCCTGTAAAAAGTTCTTGACCTCAAGTTAGCTTGAGGTTGCACAAGTGGCAACAGCGCCGAATCACCGTCTCATTTTAGCGATGCAAAGACTGGACACATCATGCCCACAGGATTTCTTGAGCACGCCAACATCACCGTCAGCAATCCCGTGCGGATGGCCGATTTCCTCAAAAAGCTATGCGGCTGGAAGGAGCGCTGGCGCGGAGCCGCGCAGGGCGATGGCTGGACCATCCACGTCGGCAATGATCGTGATTATCTGGCACTCTATACCACCGGGGAGGCGGCCGAACGCTTCACCAAAGGCGCGCCACTCAATCATATCGGGATCGTGGTTGACGATCTCGATGCCGCCGAAGCGCTGGTCATCGCCGAAGGACTGGTGCCATTCAGCCACGGCAATTACGACCCCGGACGGCGGTTCTACTTCTTTGACTGGGACGGGATCGAGTTCGAACTGGTGACCTATGGCTAGAGCAGCAGCGCCGGTTGCGAACCGCTCCCGGCCCACCGCACATCGGTCTCCTCCACCCTCAAATCTCCCGGCCAGGTCTCGCACAGCGCGAGCGCTTCATCCGGTAATCCTCCGAGCCAGGTTTCCTGAGCATTATCGTTCAAGATCACCGGCATCCGGTCATGCACCTCGGCCATCTGCGGCGAACTTTCCATCATCACCATCGTGTAAACCTCGCCCCATTCCGCGCTCGCCCGCCATAACCCGGCAATTGCCATCACCGACGTTTCGGCCAGCGAATACCATGTCCGCGTCATCCGCCCGGCCTCGCCTTGCGGTTCGGCCCACTGCGATACCGGGATCAAGCAGCGACGGCTGACAAAACTGTCACGCCAGAAGCCCGTGAGCAGCTTGTCGTCGCGGGCATTGGTTACTGGCTTGGGTTTCAGCGGCTGGCCCTGTTTACCTTTCAGAATCAGCGGAAACCCCCAGTTCATCGCTTTTGCCCGGCCATCGGCAACGACCAATCCCGGGTAGCCCGGATAGACCTCCGCTGCGATATTGATGCCGTGATCGACCTCAACCCCGAACATCCGTGCAACTTCCTGCGGGCCGCTCGCGAGGCGATAGAGATTGCACATCAGGCGTTCCCCACCACCCAACACGCCAAGGCCATCAGCAGCCCGGCAAAGCGATTCGCGCGGAACCGGACCAGCGCGTTGTCTCCGTTTTCTGGCTCGAGCGTGAGGACCTGCCACGCCAAATGCAAGGCCACAGGCACCAGCGAGAGCAGAGCCAAAGTATCGGGACGCAAGGTCCAGAAAGCAAGCGCCCAGCAGGCTACAGCGGTGCCATAAAATGCTGCAACGCCAGCTTGGACATGGCTCCCCAGTCGCAATGCGGATGACCGAATCCCGACCAAAGCGTCATCCTCGCGATCTTGCAGGGCGTAGATCGTGTCATAGCCGATCACCCAGGCAATCGACCCGGCGTAGAGCAGCGCGAGCACCGACAAATGATCGCCTCGAAGTGCAATCCAACCGACCAGCGCGCCCCAGCTGAACACC
>JANNZB010000543.1:0-1705 GCA_031410395.1 Novosphingobium sp. | reverse complement strand
GCTGCTCGAAAAGGTGGAGCAGGTCGTGCGGCTGGTGCGATCCAAGGGCGTGGGGGTCTATTTCATCAGCCAGAACCCGATCGACATTCCTGATAAAATCGCTGCGCAGCTGGGCAACCGCGTGCAGCACGCACTGCGCGCCTTCACCCCGCTCGACCAGCGCGGTATCAAGGCGGCAGCTGACACCTTCCGGATCAACAAGGATCTCGACGTTGAAACCGTGATCACCCAATTGCGGGTGGGCGAGGCGCTGGTTTCGGTGCTCGACGAGGAAGGCGCGCCGACCGTGGTGCAACGCACTCTGATCGCGCCGCCGCGTTCGCGCATCGGGCCGATTTCGGACGAGGAGCTGGCGATTATTCAGTCGATGAGCCCGTTTTCGGGCAAGTACGATAGGCTGGTAAACCGCGAGAGCGCCGCCGAAGTGCTCGGCCGGAAGACCGAAGATGCTGTCGCCACCGCGCAGATTGCCGATGAACAGGGCGATGACGTGGCGAACGCGCAGGAACGGCGCTCGCCTTCGCTGTGGGAAAGGGCTGGCAAAGCCGCGATGGGGGCGGTTGCTTCATCGGCAGGCTCGATTGTTGCAGCCAAAATCACCGGGCGCAAAACCCGCGCTTCGCCAATGGCCTCGGCTGCGGCGGCGATTGCCGGTACGTTGGGAACAGCGCTCGGCGGCGCGGCGGTGGGCCGTTTTGCCCGCTCTATTCTGGGAAATCTGATGCGGTAGAATGTGGCTTATATGCAAGGAAGGCGGCATTGGTCGGTGCAGGTTGCCGCTTTATCGAGCGGCGGAATGCTGAGGTTATGACCTGTGCCAAGGCGCATGGAAATCATTTCCTTAGGAGAATTCATGCGCAAGACCCTGCTTGCCGCCAGCGCCATTGCCTTTTCGCTGGCCGCTCACAGCGCCGCTTTTGGGCAAACGGTGGCCGACAAAACGCCGGTGGCACCGCCTGCTACCACGATCGCTCTTCCCACTGCGCCCGCTGGCAAGCTCGGCGATCACGTCACCCCCGCGGCCTACCGGCTCGACCTGACCGTTGATCCATCGAAAGAGCGCTTTTCCGGTCGGGTTGAGATTGATGCCACGTTAAAAAAGGCGACAAACCGCGTAATCCTCCACGGGCGCAATCTTAAGGTCAGCCAGGTTACTGCGCTCGTCCAGGGCCAAAGCTATGTGGGCTCGTGGATCCAACTGTCTGATGGCGATAGCGGCATGATCCGGTTTCCGGAAAACCTGCCCGCTGGCCCGGCTACTTTTACTTTTGAATATACCGCGCCATTTGGCTCAGGCCCCGCAGGCATGTTCCGCGTTCACGTTGGAGAGGAATGGTATTCGTGGACGCAGCACGAATCAATCGATGCCCGCGCTAGCTTTCCCGGCTTTGACGAACCCGGTTTCAAGACGCCATTCACCGTCACCCTGCGCACGCCAAAGGGACTGAAAGCGGTAAGCAACGCGCCCGAGGTTTCAACTCAGGAAGAGGGCGGGCTCGATGTCCACCGCTTTGCCCCGACGCTGCCCTTGCCAACCTATCTGGTGGCGATGATGGTCGGGCCGTTTGCAGTGGTGGAAAGCGCGGTGCCACCAAGCCCACAGCGCGCCACCTCGCTGCCGCTGCGCATTGTCTCGCCCCAGCCGAACGCGGCGAAACTTGCCTATGCGCTCGAAAACACCAAGCCGATTGTTGCGCTGCTTGAG
>JANNZB010000542.1:0-4337 GCA_031410395.1 Novosphingobium sp. | reverse complement strand
CGGCGGCGGCGACGTGCCGCCTATGGCGTGACGGCTGATGACATGACCATTGAACAGTTGTCGTGGTTCATCGATGACACCGTATCCAAACGTCTGCTGTCGGTTGATGGCATGGCATCGATCGACCGCGGCGGCGGGGTTAACCGTGAAATCCGGGTGACGCTCGATCCCGGCCGGATGCAATCGCTTGGCGTAACGGCAACGCAGGTCAATGCGATCTTGCGTCAGCTCAACACCAATGCGGCCGGCGGCAAGTCCGAAATTGCCGGTTCGCGGCAGTCAGTGCGCGTGCTGGGCAATGCAAAAAATGCCTTTGAACTCTCACAGACCGATATCCCGCTCGGCGGTGGTCGCACGGTAAAATTGACAGACTTCGCGAAAGTGTCGGACGGATATTCCGAGGTCACTGCCATCGGCAAGATCAACGGCAAATCATCGATTACTTTTTCGATGAACCGGTCGCGCGGCGCATCCGACGTTTCGGTCTATGATGGCGCGGTAATCGAACTCGCCAAGCTCTCCAAGGAGCATCCCGGCGTTCATTTCACCCGCATTTTCTCATCAGTCGATTACACCAAGAAGCAGTATGAAAGCTCGCTGTCGTCGATTGTCGAAGGCGCGATCCTTGCAGTTATGGTGGTGTTCTTCTTCCTGCGCGATTGGCGCGCGACGGTGATTTCGGCTATCGCTATCCCGCTCTCGGCAATCCCGACTTTCTATTTTCTGCACAGCTGGTTCGGCTTCACGCTGAACAGCCTGTCGCTGCTCGCACTGGGCTTGGTCGCAGGTGTGCTGGTAGACGATGCCATTGTCGAGATTGAGAACATCGTCAGACACATGCGCATGGGAAAAAGCGCATATCAGGCATCGATCGATGCGGCGGACGAGATTGGCCTTGCCGTGGTGGCAACCACGCTTTCGATCGTTGCGGTATTTTTGCCGGTAGGCCTGATGGGCGGTATTCCCGGGCAATTCTTCAAGAGTTTCGGACTGACGGTGGTCGTTTCAGTGCTGCTCAGTCTTGCAGTTGCCCGGATGATCACGCCGATGGTCGCCGCCTATTTTCTGCAATCACATGGCACAGCCGAACATGCCAGCGGACCCTGGATGGAACGCTACCTTGGTGTTCTGCGCTGGACGCTCGACGCAAGCCGGGCCAAAGAGTTGCGCGCGCGGCTAGCCCGGGTGGAAAGCAGCTTCCGTTATCATCTGCCTGCGATGGGACTGGCTCTGATCGCAGCGATTGGTTTGCTGGTTGCAAAATTGCGCCCAGTCGCCACCGATATCCAGCCACCAACCAACGGTTCAATCGTTCTGGGCGTGATCGGGACCTTCTTCCTGGTCTATGCGCTGGGCATGCTCCTTACCTTTTTTGCCGGCCTGATTAAAGGCTTGATGGGTGGATTTGGAGAAGCCGGATTTGCCGCAAGATCACGATTTATCGGCAAGCGCTTTACCGCGCGGCTTCGCGATCACCGGGTGTGGATGGTTGGCGTTGGGCTTGGCTCGCTTCTGCTGACTGTGGCCTTGTTTGTGGTTCTGCCCAAACAGTTCTTCCCATCATCGAATAACGATTTCGCCATGATCACCATCGAAATGGTTCCCGGAACAACTCTTCAACAGACCGAAGTGATTTCTGACAAAGTGGCCACACTGGTTTTGGCGGATCCCGATGTCACCACGGCTTATGAGCGCGTGCGCGAAGGGAGTGGCCGACTCTTCATCAATCTCAAGCGTGACCGGTCCAAAACCAGCAAGGAGTTTCAGGAGGCCCTGACGCCGAAGCTGCAGCAAATCGCCGATGCGCGCATCAACTTTCAGGAAATGAATGGCGGCGGCGGCGGCGGCGGCGGTGGTTCGGGACGCGCGATTTCGGTGATGCTGACGGGAAGTGATTCGCTGCTTCTGGCTCAAACCGCAACGACCCTGATTGATCAGATGAAAATTGTACCCGGCCTCGTGGCGCCGCGCATTGCAGCAGATATGCGGCGGCCTGAGTTGATTATCACTCCGCGGGCCGATCTTGCGGCAAGCCTTGGGGTGACAACTTCAGCGCTAAGCCAGACGATCCGCATCGCCACTTTGGGTGAGATTGACCAGAATGCGGCCAAATTTTCGCTGAACGACCGCCAGATTCCAATCCGTGTCCGTCTTTCAGAAGATGCGCGGCGCAGTATTTCGACCATCCAGAACTTGCCGGTGCAAACCGCAAGTGGCGGATCCGTGCCGCTTTCCAGCGTTGCCGAGATAAGCTTTGGCTCCGGCCCGGTCAGCATCCAGCGATATAACCAGAGCCGCCGCGTGGTGATTGGTGCCGATGTCGGCCCGGGGGCCGCGCAGGGCACTGTAACATCCGCAATCGCCAAACTGCCGATCATGCAAAAGTTGCCAGCGGGCGTTTCCAGCGCCCCGGTTGGATCGGACCGCTGGCAGGCCGATATGGTTACAAGCTTCTTTCAGGCTCTGCTGACGGGCGTGCTGCTGGTGTTCACTGTGCTGGTGCTGCTGTACCACCGCTTTGTTTCGCCGCTGGTCAATATGGGTTCGCTTTTCCTCGCGCCGCTGGGCGGGTTGCTACTGCTGGTGCTTGTCGGTCAGTCAATTTCGCTGCCGGTTTTCATTGGGGTGCTGATGCTGTTCGGCATTGTCGCCAAGAACTCGATCCTGCTGGTCGATTTTGCCATCGATGAAATGTCAAAGGGCGCAGACAAGTACGAGGCGATTATCGAAGCCGGGCACAAACGTGCGCAGCCGATCGTCATGACCACCGTGGCGATGACCGCAGGCATGATCCCCACCGCCATATCGCTCGGCGGTGACGGGGCTTGGCGCGCACCGATGGGCACTGTGGTGATCGGCGGGTTGATCATGTCGACGCTGCTGACGCTGATCATCGTCCCGGCTGGGTTCAGTCTGGCCGATGGGTTGGAAAAGCGGCTGGGTCCATCGCTGCGCCGCCGCTTCCTGTCCTACAAGCCTGAAGAACAGGCCGCTGCACGTTATCCCGCCGCCGTGCCAACTGCTCCGCCGGAAGCGCTCGCGGCCGAGTGAAAGCGAGCCTCGCCAGCGTTCCCGCCGATAAGGCGGCCTTGATGCGGCTTATTGCCACGGGTTTGCTGGTGGCCATGGCCGCTCTGTTCTTGCTCGCGCGGGCGATGGTGGGCACCCATCCGGTCTGGCCGTGGCTGCTTTCGTTCAGCGAAGCGGCGATGGTTGGCGGACTGGCAGACTGGTTTGCGGTAACCGCGCTGTTCCGCCGCCCGCTGGGCCTGCCGATCCCGCACACCGCGATTGTACCCGCCAACAAGGACCGCATCGCTGATTCGATGGCGGGCTTCATTCGCGATAATTTCCTCACGCCGCAAGTCGTCGCGCGGCGGATGATTGCGATGAACCTTGCCGCCGCCGCGGGTCAGTTCCTCGCCGATCCGGAGCGAGGAAGCGTTAATTACAAAGGTTCGCGTCTTCGCAGTGGCGCGGCCAACCTGTTTGCCGATGTTCTGCAATCGCTCGATCCTGAACAGATGGGTGGCATGGTCAAAAAGGGCTTGAAGGCGCAGCTGGAAAAGCTCGACCTTTCCCCCCTGCTTGGCGGGCTGCTTGATTCGGCGATAGCTGATGGGCGGCACAGGCCGGTAATGGACGGTATTTTGCGCTGGACCGGGGTGACGCTTGAGGCCAACGAAGATCTGCTGCGCAAATTGATCCATGACCGTGCAAATGGGATTTTGCGCTGGACCGGGCTCGATGAACGGCTGACCAACGCCATCCTGGATGGCCTGTTCAAATTGATTGCCGAATGCATTGTCGTGCCCGATCACCCGGTGCGGCTGAAGGCTGAAGAAGGGCTGCAGCATCTCGCCAAGGCGCTCAAGGATGACCCCGAGATGCACGACCGGGTCAACCGGCTAAAGCTGGAACTGCTGGGTAATCCGGCCATGACGGCCTGGCTTGATGCCCTGTGGGAACGCGCCCGCATGCGGATGCTGTCAATGGCACGTGACCCGTCCGGCGCGATGTCCGGGCAGTTTGCCGAAAGCCTGGGCCAGCTGGGTGCGGCGCTGCAAGGCGATGCCAATCTCCAGCGGCTGGTAAACCGCTTTGCCCGCCGCACGCTGGTCGGCATTGCAAGCCGCTATGGCAACGAGATTGTCCGGTTGATTTCGGAAACGGTGAAGCGCTGGGACGCCTCGACGGTTACCGACCGGATCGAAGGCGCGGTGGGGCGCGATCTGCAATTCATCCGGGTTAACGGAACACTGGTTGGCGGGCTGGTCGGGGTGGCCATCCATGCGCTGAGCGTCACCCTGTGACCGACACACCGTTGCTTATCACCG
>JANNZB010000541.1:0-10431 GCA_031410395.1 Novosphingobium sp. | reverse complement strand
CCAACCCCTATCTGGCGGCGGATGGCATCTTGTATGACGAAGCGCGCGCGGGCGGGCACTTCTGCCTGCGCCGGGATAGCGACGACGTCTACCTTGTCGATTTCGGCGAGTTCGATTGCGGCGTGCTCGATTTCACCCGCGCTGAAACGCGTGAGTGGTTTGCCGAGCACATTCTCGCCCGCGAAATGCTCGATATTGGCGTCGATGGCTGGATGGCCGATTTCGGCGAATACCTCCCCACCGATCTGCGGCTTGCCGATGGTTCTGACCCGATGCAGGCGCACAACCGCTGGCCTGTGCTGTGGGCCGAAGTCAATGCGCAGGCGCTGGCATCGCGGGGCAAGACCGGCGATGCGCTGTTTTTCATGCGCGCCGGATTTTCGGGCGCGCAAGCGCATTGCCCGCTGCTGTGGGCGGGCGATCAGTCGGTCGATTTCTCCCGGCATGACGGCATCGGCACAGTGATCACCGCCGCGCTTTCTGCCGGGCTCACCGGCAACGCCTACAGCCATTCGGACTGCGGCGGTTACACTTCGCTGCTCGGCAATGTACGGAGCGTGGAGCTGATGCAGCGCTGGTGCGAGCTTGCCGCTTTTGCCCCCGTGATGCGCAGCCACGAAGGCAACCGGCCGGGCGACAACCTGCAATATGATTCAAGCGAAGAACTGCTCGCTTGTTTCGCCCGATGGAGCCGGATTCATTCCATGCTGGCCCCTTATGTGCGCAATCTGTGCGAGGAAGCTCACGCGTCCGGACTGCCAGCGCAGCGCCCGATGTTCCTCCACTATCCGGATGACGCCGCGATGTGGAACGTGCAGGATCAGTTTCTCTATGGCAGTGAACTATTAGTGGCTCCGGTGATCGAACAAGGCGCGGTTTCGCGGGTTGTGATGTTGCCGGGTGACAGCGATTGGCGGCACCTGTGGACTGGTGCGGACTTCGGCCCCGGATGCTACGATGTTGCTGCCCCAATCGGCCAGCCGCCGGTTTTCTACAAACCAGACGGTGACTTCGCCGCTCTGTTCGCCAGTCTCGCAGGAGTGTCGCACCAATGAGCACGCGATCAAATATCCGCGATGTTGCCGCGCGCGCCGGGGTGGCGGTCAAGACCGTCAGCCGGGTGCTAAACGATCATCCTTACGTCAGCAGCGAAACCAAGCTGCGCGTTGAAGACGCTATGCGCGCTTTGGATTTCCGCCCGAGCGTGGCCGCGCGCATTCTTTCAGGCGCAAAGTCCAATCAGATCGCGCTGATCTATGACAACCACAGCCCCTATTACATGTTCCAGATTCAGCACGGCTGCTGGTCACGCTGCCAGCAAGACGGCATTCGCCTGCTCGCCCAACCAGTCGATGTGGCTGACCCGCTGGTGGGCGAACAGGTGCGCGGGCTGGTTTCCGAAACGCATGTCGATGGCATCATCCTGTCATCGCCGGTGACTGACTGCGATCCGGTTCTGCGCGCACTTGAAACGATGGACATACCTTTCGTGCGCATTTCGCCCGGCACCAATCACGCGCTCACCAGCTCGGTGTTCATGGACGATGCCCAGGCCGCCGATGACATGACCACCCATCTGATCAACTTCGGCCACCGCCGCATCGGCTTTATCAAGGGTCACCCCAACCACATGGCGAGCGACGACCGGCTGTTCGGCTATCGCCGTGCGCTTGACCGGGCGGGGATTTCCTATGACCCGCAGCTTGCGGTCGAGGGCGCGTTTGACTTTGACAGCGGCGTGCGCGCCGGGCGGTATTTCCTCGATCTGCCCGTGCCGCCAAGCGCAATTTTCGCCGCCAATGATGATATGGCGGCGGGCGTTCTCGCAGTGGCACATGATCGCGGAATTGATCTGCCGGGGCAGTTATCGGTCGCCGGTTTCGACGATACGACCCTGGCGCGAACCGTCTGGCCGCCGCTGACGACGATCCATCAGCCGATGGCCGATCTGGCGCATACCGCGACCGACATTCTCATCGCCGGCGGTGCCATTACCCATCGCCGTCTCCCCCACACTCTGGTCGAGCGCGCCTCGGTCGCGCCGCCATACAGGAAACAGCCATGAGCCTTTTGCCCCTGCCGCCTGCCACCCGCCAACTCGGCGCGAGCGGCATTAGCGTCTCGTCAATTGCTTGGGGGATGTGGCGGCTCGCCGAAGATGGGCGCAGCACAGCCGGTGCGGCGCGGCTGGTGCACGCTGCGCTTGATGCCGGAATAACCCTGCTCGATACCGCCGATATCTATGGTTTCGATGGCACATCGGGGTTCGGCGATGCTGAGGCGTTGCTCGGAAAAGTGCTAGCAAACGAGCCGGGTTTGCGTGCCCGCATGGTGCTTGCCAGCAAAGGCGGCATTGCCCCGCCCGCGCCCTATGACCAGAGCAGCGCCTATCTGGCCGAAGCTATCGATGCCTCGCTGCGCCGCCTGCAAGTGGAGCGCATCGACCTGTGGCAAATACATCGCCCCGATATCCTTGCCCATCCGGCAGAGGTCGCGCGCGCGCTCGATGCAGCGGTGGACGCGGGCAAGATCGCCGCGATTGGCGTGTCAAATTTCACCATGCCCCAAACCGCCGCGCTGCAGCAGTTCCTCTCACACAAACTGGTTTCGACCCAGCCCGAGATCAGCCCCCTGCGGATCGTTTGTTTCGAGAACGGCGAGCTCGATCAGGCGATGATGCTGGGGCTGGTGCCGATGGCGTGGTCGCCATTGGGCGGGGGCAGACTGGTCAAGCCGGGGACGGCACAGGAATTGGCCGTTGCCGCAGCGCTTGATATTATCGTTGAAGAACAAGGTGTTTCGCGCAGCGTTGCTGCCTATTCGTGGTTGATGGCGCATCCTGCCGAGATCGTGCCGATCATCGGATCGCAGCAGGCGGACCGCATCGCCGAAGGAGCAAAAGCGCTCACCGTTCGGTGGACGCGGGCGCAATGGTACGCGGTACTGGTCGCCGCCAGAGGAGTGGGGTTACCTTGATATGACAAAGACTTACCCATCATGCGAAGTCGCCTGGTTTTCCGCGCTGTGTGACGATGACTACGAGTTTCTCGGGGTGCCTGATCCGTGCCTGCAATCAAGCTGGGAGCATTGCCGGAATATCGCGCTGACCGCTGAGAAGGGCGGGTTTGACAACATTCTGCTGCCCTCGGGCTATCAGCTTGGCCTCGATACCACGGTGTTTGCTGCCGCAATCGCGCCGCTATTGCGCCGCATGAAGCTACTGTGGGCGACCCGCATTGGCGAGGACTGGCCGCCGCAACTCGCCCGCCGCATCGCTACGCTGGATCGGATTCTGGGGTCAAGTGTTAACGGGACTGCTGGCCGGCTCAACGTCAATATCATCTCGTCAGACATGCCCGGCGAGACTCTGCCCAGCCCCGCCCGCTATGCCCGTACCACCGAGGCGATAAAAGTGATCAAGACGCTGCTTAACGGTGAACACCTCAATCATCAGGGTGAGTTCTACAAGCTCAAGCTCGATCCGCCGCGGATCACCACAGTTTCCGGCAAGGCCCCGGCGTTTTATTTCGGTGGGCTGAGCGAAGACGCGCGCGAATGCGCCGCCGAGGGCTGCGATGTCTATCTGATGTGGCCCGACACGATGGACAAGGTGCGCGATAACATCGCCGATATGACCGCCCGTGCTGCTCGCTTTGGCCGCAAGCTCAAGTTCGGTTACCGAGTCCATGTCGTGGTGCGCGAAACCGAGGACGAGGCGCGCGCCTATGCTGATCGGCTGCTGTCGAAGCTGGACGACGCGGCAGGCAAGGCGATCCGCGAAAAATCACTCGATGCCAAAACAGTAGGCGTGCAGCGGCAGGCCGAACTGCGCGGCGCGGCGGGCGGTGACGGGTTTGTTGAGGACAACCTGTGGACCGGCATTGGCCGCGCGCGTTCGGGCTGCGGCGCGGCGATTGTTGGCAACCCCGATCAGGTGCTCGCCAAATTGCGCGCCTATCAGGATGAGGGGATCGAGGCGTTCATCCTCTCAGGCTATCCACACGCCGCAGAGGCTGACCTGTTTTCACGCCACGTGTTGCCCATGCTAGAACACGGCCCCTTGGACCTGTAGCGCCACCATGAGCGAGCCAATCTATGACATCGCCATAATCGGCGGCGGGGTGAATGGCTGCGGCATTGCCCGCGATGCTGCCGGACGCGGGGCAAAGGTTCTGCTGCTTGAACGCGGCGATCTGGCACAGGGCACGTCGTCCGCCTCAACCAAGCTGATCCACGGCGGCCTGCGCTATCTTGAGCATTACGAGTTTGCGCTGGTGCGCGAATCGCTGAGCGAGCGCGAGCGGCTGTGGGCGATCGCCCCGCACATTATCTGGCCGCTCCATTTCGTGCTGCCACATGTAAAGGGACTTCGCCCGCGCTGGATGCTGCGGCTGGGACTTTTTCTCTATGACCACATCGGCGGCCGCAAGGCACTGCCTGCAGCCCAAGGGATTGACCTGCGAAGGCATCCGGCAGGCGCAGCGCTCAAAGCTGGCTTCGCCGAGGGCTATGTCTATTCGGATTGCTGGGTGGATGATGCCCGGCTGGTGGTGCTCAACGCCCGCGATGCGGCCAATCGCGGCGCAGAAATCCGCACCCGCACCGAGGTGCAAAAACTGGTGCGCGAGAGCCAGGGTTGGCTGATTGAAACCTCCGCCGGAAGCTTTCGCGCCCGCACAGTAATCAATGCCGCCGGGCCATCGGTTACCGACCTGCTCGAACGCGCAAGCCAGCCAGGTCGCAACAAGATCCGGCTGGTGCGCGGCTCGCACATCGTTGTGGCCAAGCTGTTCGATCATCCCTTCTCGTATTTTTTCCAACTGGCTGACGGACGCATTTTCTTCGCCATCCCCTATGAGCGCGATTTCACGCTGATCGGCACCACCGACCGCGATCACCACGGATCGCTTGAACATGTCACCGCCAGCGATGAAGAAATCGCCTATCTGTGCGAAGGGGCAAATGGCTATTTCGCTCAGCAAATCACCCCCGCAGATGTCGTCTGGTCCTATTCCGGCGTCCGCCCGCTGATCGACGATGGTTCGGGAAAGCCGGAGGCAGCAACGCGCGGGTACAGCTTTGAGCTGGATGGCGGCGGCGATGGTACGCCATTGCTGCTCTCGGTGTTCGGCGGCAAGATTACCAACTATCGCCACCTCGCAGGCGAAGTGATGACGCTGCTGGAGCCTTTCATTCCGGCATTGAAGCGCGAGGAATGGACAGCCTCCGTCCCCTTGCCCGGCGGCGATTTTCCCATGGACGGCGCACCGGCGCTCGCGGCGGAATATGCCCGCGCCTATCCATTCCTTGAAGCCGACTGGATAGACCGGATCGTCAAAGCCTATGGCACAACCGCGCGCCAATGGTTGGGCGAGGCGCGGTTGCCCGGCGATCTCGGCACTCATTTTGGCCACGGCCTTACCAGCGCCGAAGTCGATTATCTGGTTGCGCACGAATGGGCCCGCGAGGCCGGCGATGTGCTGTGGCGCCGCACCAAACTCGGTCTGCGTCTTGAGCCTGCGGCAGTGCTGGCTTTGACGGATTACCTTGCGCAAATGTACTGATGCAAAGCGCGTGTGGCTGTCAAAAAGCAGGGTTGGCCGATTGGCAACCGTGGACTAGAGTCTGTTTCACTGAAGTGAAGCGACACCGGCCCGCTCCCCCGCTCGACCACCCAGTAAAGGTACCCTATGGGTGGCCGGGCGGGGGAGCGGGTTTCAGCTTAACTGAAACAGACTCTAACGTTACAGACGCTCGTTCCGTTCTGAGGCCGCAAATTTCGCCTATGCCATTTCCGCCACCGCCATCAGAGCCGGACATCGATGCGAATGCGCCGGAAATTGCCACGCTCAAGTGGCTTAATCCGGCGTTTTTGGAGCAGAACCTGGCAGTTCCCATCGGGATTAGCGATGGTCGGCTGGTGCTCGCCATGGCTAAACCCGATGACCAGACCACGATTGACGCGCTGCACTTTGCGTCGGGCCGGGAAATCATCCCGGTGGCAATGGACGCCGCCGAAATTTGCGGGCGGTTGGCAATTCCGGTCGGACGTGTAGCGGCAGCGAATGAACGCGAAGCAGAAGCGAGCAACGCGCTGCCATGCTTGAGCATTGAACAGGCCGGCTGCACGGCATTTTTGAGCGATGGTGCGGAAATGTGGCTCGCGCATGATGATGACCATGCAGCTTGGCTGGCAATCACCCCGGCGTTCAACAAGCAACAAATTGTCGATGTACTCGTGCCGCGCTGGGCCATGATGCAAATTGATCTGCAAACCTTCCCGCAAAGCCCCCGGCAGCTTCACGAGCAGGTCACCCGCCTTGCTCCCGTGATGCCATCTCAGCTTGCGTGGACCCAACCCCAAATCAGTGATGGCGGAAATGCATCGGTGACTGTGGTCCGCCGGGCTTGGCTCGACCAACGGTTTGGCGCCATCGAGCGCGCTTCCGGGCTGACTTTGCGTGCTGTGACTGCGGCAGGCCACTTACCGTTGCAGTACTCCACGCCGCGCGCGCGGCTGCGCAATCGTCTGATGGCGAGCGTGTTGGTGGCCGCGCTGGTTGGGGCGTCGGCAGCTTCATGGATATCGGGCAGATCCAACAGCGGGGACGAACCGCGAAATGTTGCTCAAACCAAAATGGTCAGGACAAAGCCCGCGACAGATATTGGCATGGTCGCACCAGCTGCCTCGCTACCTGCGAATTCCGCTGGCGCGCCCGCACCGCCAACGATCGTAGGCATCGTCGGGCGGCTTCCCGATGGCGCAGAGGTGCTCGTGCGTACCGCGCCGGGCAAGACCAGCTCGGTCAAGCTTGGCGAAACCGTGTCAGGATGGAAACTGGTCGGAGTCGCTGCAGATCGGGCGACGTTCGAAATAGGCGGTCTGCGCCGTGAAGTGGTGCTCAAGCCGGTTCCGTGAAACACTGCGCCATCGGTGGCGCACTCATTCCCGGTGATCTGGGACATAGCCGGGGTGAACGATCAGATGCGGGATCGCGCCGACCAGCAAGGCCACCGCCAACAGCCAGCTCGTCACCACGCGCGGTGCAATAGCCCAGCCGCGTCCCACGCTGTATCGCGCTGGAATAATGAGCAGCAGCACTGCGATAACCGGCAGAAGAGCGGTCGGCGGAGATTCGGTTTTAATCACCAGCCCTGCCCAGATTCCGGCGTTCGCGGCAAAAAACAGACACAGCCAGCAGCGTGATTGTGCGGCCGCCGGCCAGTAAACACTCAGCGCGGAGATTGCCAAACTGATCCAGCATCCAGTAAAGGCAAGTTCTACCGGCGGAATGGCGAGGAGGAAATAGGTTGCTACGACAGCCGCAGCCGCTGCGCCGCAGGCTGCCATCGCCGTGCGGCGCGGGACGAATGCCAGCGCAAAAGCCAGACAGGCCAGCAACAGCCCCGCAGCGATAGCCGCGCCCCTCATGCGCTCTGGACCGCCATCGCGAGAAAATAACAGCCAGCCATCGCAATGACTCCCCCGCCTGCCCGCAGCGCCGCTTCGCCACCCGGCCGGTTGCGCAGCAAACCAACACCGATGCCGGCAACATGCAGTAAGCCGGTGGCAAGGACGAAGCCCAAACAAAACGCGACCGGATCCGCCATCGAGGGCAGCTCCAATCCGTGGGCATAGCCATGAAACAGCCCGAACACGGCGACGATAATCCCGGCCAGCCAAACCGGGGCACGCCAACGCGCAAGTATCGCGATGCCGAGAACTATGACCGAAAGCGAGATCACCATTTCAACCGGCGGCAGCGGCAGGCCGGCCATGCCAAGAACCCCGCCAACGGCCATCAAATTGGGAAAGATCACCGGCAACAAATAGACCAGCGGCTTGCCGAGAAACGCCCCCCACAGGCCGACTGCAAACATCGCGAGCAGGTGATCGGGTCCGGATATGGGGTGCATGAACCCGCCGATGAAACCCAGCGCCAGCGATTTTGCCGAATGTGCGAAAGCGGGGGCCGAACTGACTAAAAGCAAGAGAAAAAATGTCGGAGCACAAACTTTTCGCAAAATTTTCAAGCGCGTGGTCCCTTGCCTTGCGGAACTAATCGCCGCCATAGTGGTTAAGCAGATCGAGGCTAGGATTGGAAGCAGACGTGCGCAAGATTTGGTCTCTGGTGGTTCTTGGGCTGATCGCGGCGCCGACAATGGCCCACGATTTCTGGATTCAGCCGCGCCTGTTCACAATGCCAGCGCCCAGCAGTGAACCGTTAGTAATGTTCGTGGGCCACGGACAGGCTCGTGATCGCTGGGGCCTCGATGCCAGCCATGTCGTGCTGTTTCGCACGATCGGGCCTGATGGGATGATAGATCGCCGGGCCAATTTGAAAATGGGTGCCACGGGTTTCGATGCAATAGTGCCGCTGGCCCGGCCGGGAGCCTATGTATTTGTGTTGCAAACGAACAGCGCCGCCAGCCAGCTGCCATCGCTGCGTTTCAATGATTACATCAGCGCTGAAGGTATCACCCCGATTATCGCCCAGCGTCAGCGTTTGAATCAGGGTAAGGCCGATGGCCGCGAGATTTACAGCCGCCGGGCGAAAGCTATTGTTCAGGTCGGTCCGGTCGATGCCGCTTCGGTTGCCAGGGTCACGCGGCCGGTCAATCTGGCGCTTGAGATCGTCCCTGAACGGCACCCCCAGGCGTTGGACAGCGCCAAGCACCTTCCGGTGCGCGTATTGTTCAACGGGCGCCCGCTGGCAGGAGCGACCGTCAAGCTGACCGATCTCGATGCCGATGCTGAGCCAGTGGCAAAAATTCGCACCGGCGCCGATGGACGGGCGGTTTTCACCATCCCTCATCCGGGCAAATGGCAGTTCAACGTAGTTTGGGCGGTTGCGCTCAATGGCAACCCGCAGGCCGATTACGCCACGACCTTTTCAAGTCTGGCCTTGGCGACGAACTAGGGTCTGATCCACTAACATGGAGGCGGCACCGGCCCGCTCCCTAGTAAATTCCGTCGATCTCTACTGGCAGACGTGGCTGTGGTGGTTCGAGCAGCAAGCTTGGTTCGTCCTGCAACTTCTTTTCGGCGTCGCGCACACGGTCATATTTGCTGGCTGCGATGGCGGCGACTGACTTGCTGTCCCGCAAAATCGTCGGCTTGAGGAAGACAAACAGGGTGCGCCGGGTTTTGGAATCGCGGTGGCTCTTGAATAGTTCCCCGACAATCGGGATGCTGCCGAGCACCGGCACCTGGCTCTTGGTGCGGATCTGGTCATCGCTGATCAATCCGCCGAGCACGATGGTCTGGCCGTCATCGGCGAGCACTGTGGTCTGGATTGACCGGCGGTTGGTGATAAGGTCGGCCGCGCCAGCAACGCTGCCAATCAGCGATGATACTTCCTGGCTGACTTCCAGCCGCACGGTATCGCCATCATGGACGCGCGGCACGACGCGCAAGGTTATGCCGACATCGCTGCGCTCGATTGTCGTAAACGGCGTGGTGGTATTGCCATCAGTAGCATAGGAGCCGGTGCGGAACGGTACGTTTTGCCCAACGACAATCTCGGCGGTTTCATTATCGAGTGTGGTGACCGAGGGAGTCGAAAGCAGATTGGCCCGGGTTGATTGTCCAAGCGCCTGGATCAGTATCGAAAAATCGCCCTTGCTGCCAAAATTCCCGGTGAAGCCATCATTGGCGAGGCCTGCTGCTGCCGGGGCTCCAATGAATGCCAGGACTTGCCGTAACGACAGGCCAAGATTGGAGAACGAGGTTCCAGCGCTGTTGGTTACGCCATCGGCTGCGGCACCCAGCCCCAGCTGAATGCCGAACTGTTCTGAGCGATCTCCGGTAATCTCGACAATCGCAGCCTCAATCATCACCTGCGGGCGGCGGACATCGAGCTGCGAGATCAGCGGTTCGAGCGCAGCAATCGCTGCCGGTGACCCGCGCACGACGATAGCATTGAGTTCAGGTGCGGGTTCGACCGCAAGATCGTCGGTGGCAAAGCCGCTGTCGCTGCCGCCGCCGCTATTGGCCGCGCTGATCACTTTTCCCGCCAGGCTGTCAGCCGAAATGCCGCCTGGCGATGCAGTAAGCGTACCACCGCCATTGGAAGTCGTCGCACTGCGGCCGCTCGTCGAGCCATAGCCCGCACCCTTGCGTGAGGAAGAAGCAAGTGTGCTTGCTATGGCGTTATTCGCTGCGCTTTGGCCGCCCATCAACCCGCGCAAAATCTTCGTCACGGCTTCGGCGTCGTTAAACTTCAGACGGAACACCCGGGTAACCGGCGCAGTGCCGCTTGGCCTGTCAAGCAATCGGGCGACCCGCCGGGCTTCGGCCAATGAGCGTGCATCGCCGCGCACCAGCACAATATTGCTGCGTTCATCGGCAATCGCCTTTGGTCCGCTGCTGTCCGGTTTATCCTCGCCCATAATCCCCTGGATTGCAGCGGCGACATCCTTTGCGGCCGC
>JANNZB010000540.1:0-1798 GCA_031410395.1 Novosphingobium sp. | reverse complement strand
ATGGCGGCTGATGGCGCGCATTATGCTGCGCTCTATTCCGCAGCGATTGAGGCAATTGGCGCGGCGGCGAAGGGTGCGGGACCGGAATTGGGTCATGGGATTTCGGTCAAGCTCTCTGCGCTCAGTCCGCGCTATCAGTCGGTGCAGGAAGCGCGCGTCTGGAGCGAACTCTACCCGCGCCTCAAAGCGCTGGCGCTCGCCGCAGCTCACTACGATATCAACTTGGCAATCGATGCCGAAGAGGCTGACCGGCTGGTGCTGTCGCTTAAACTGATCGAGCGGCTAGCGCACGAGCCCGAACTGGGCGACTGGTGCAGGCTTGGTGTTGTGGTTCAGGCTTACCAAAAGCGCGGACCCGAAGTGATCGGGCGGCTGGCTGACCTGTCGGCTCGTTCGGGCCGCCGATTGATGGTTCGGCTAGTCAAAGGAGCCTATTGGGACACCGAGATCAAGCGCGCGCAAGTTCAGGGCATGCCAGATTATCCGGTTTTCACCACCAAACCGGCCACGGATCTTGCCTATCTCGCCTGCGCCAAAGCGCTGATCGGCGCGGCACCGCGCCTCTATCCGCAGTTTGCGACGCACAATGCGCATACATTGGCCGCCGTACGCAGCATGGCCGAGGCGACCGGGGTGACCATCGAACACCAACGCCTCCATGGCATGGGCGAGGCGCTCTATGTCGGCGCAGAGGCGCACTATGGTCCCTTGCGATTGCGTGCCTATGCGCCGGTTGGCGGGCATGAAGAGCTGCTGCCCTATCTGGTGCGGCGCTTGCTGGAAAACGGTGCGAACAGCTCTTTCGTCCACAAGCTGCTCGACGAGCGCATCCCGGCGCAGGAGGTGGTGGCTGATCCGATCGCTTTGGTTGAGAAGCTTCCTGCCCGCGCAAAAGGGATACCCCTGCCGCGCGACATCTATGGGCTTGAGCGGGTCAATTCGCCGGGCCGCGATCTTACCCAAGCCGCAGTGCAGCGCGAGGCGCAGGCGGCGCTGATGGCTCTAGCCGAGGTCGGGCTCGGAAGCGTCGAGGATGCCACAGGTCCGGACATCGAACGGGCGGTCGCAGCTGCCCAGATGGCGCAGCCTGCATGGGATGCCGCAGGCGGGGTGGGGCGCGGCGAGGTGCTCTGCGCCATGGCAGATGCGCTGGAGGCGGACGCAACCCGCTTGATCGCAATGCTGACTCGCGAAGGCGGCAAGACGTTTGATGATGCGGTGGCCGAACTTCGCGAGGCCGCTGACTTTTGCCGATACTACGCTTTGCTGGCGCGGCGGGAGTTTGCCGGGCCAGTGGTGCTTAAAGGACCGGCAGGAGAGACCAACCACTGGCAGTTATGCGGGCGCGGCGTCTTTGCCTGCATTTCGCCGTGGAATTTTCCGCTGGCGATTTTCACCGGGCAGATTGCCGCAGCGCTCGCGGCAGGCAACGCGGTGATCGCCAAGCCCGCCGAACAGACGCCGATGATTGCAGCAGCAGCCGTCAAATTGTTCCATGCCGTCGGGCTTGAACCAGACTTGCTGGCCTTGCTGACCGGCAGCGGCAGTGTGGTTGGCGCTGCGCTGGTCAATCATCCCGCAATCGCCGGCGTTGCTTTTACCGGGGGCACCGAAACGGCCTGGGCGATCAACCGCGCACTGGCAGCGAGGCCCGGCCCGATCATTCCTCTAATTGCCGAAACCGGCGGACTGAACGCGATGGTGGTCGATACAACGGCCTTGCGCGAACAGGTCATCGACGATGCGATTGTCTCTGCATTTGGTTCAGCAGGCCAGCGCTGCTCGGCGTTGCGGATAT
>JANNZB010000539.1:0-4201 GCA_031410395.1 Novosphingobium sp. | reverse complement strand
TTAAACCGCTGCTGAAGATCGTCTATTTGATCCTTTGAACGATCAGCCAGCAAAGTCGTTTGCCGGGCGCTGTGCCAACGATCAATCATCGCCATGGCCGCAGTCGAAAGTAATTCGAGCGCTTTGTGCTGATCTTCGGTGAGATTGGCGCGAGGCTCAGTATCGATTACACACAGACTGCCGATCGGCTCACCACCGCTGTAAAGCAGCGGACGACCTGCGTAAAATCGAATTCCCGGCGCTCCCGTAACCATAGGGTTGGCGTTGAACCGCGGGTCACCCTGCGCATCGGAAACCACCAGCCCTTCAGGCATATTCATTGCCATGGCGCAAAAAGAATGTTCACGCGGCGAAGAGGTAACTTCAACTCCCGCGCGGCCGACAAATTTCTGTCCATCGGCTTCGACCAGGCTAACGAGTCCGATCGGCGCGCCGCAGACGATTGTTGCAAGCTGCGCCAGACCGTTGAGTTTGCTGGTCAGATCTTCGTCACTCAACATGACCTCTCGAAGGTCAGGAGGGGACAGCGCTGCGTCGCTCGTTTGGGTTTCTCCAGATATCGGTTTGAGGCGCATCGTCATGGGTCTTCACGGTAAAAATCGTTTCGGAGGAAATCGTGCAATAGTCATAAAACACAACCACCTAATCCAGGCCATCACCAATAGCGAATGCTGCAAAGCCGATCAACCAAGCCATTAGCCGACCGCAGGTTCTTGCCGCACGCCGGGATAGCAACGTTGCGGGAATTACTTGTGGCTGGGGCAAAAAGTTTCCCCGAGGCCAAAGCAGCTCAGTAGCGGGCGCGATGACCTCGGGGCTATCACCACTGCGGGGGGGGAGAGGGAGGAGTGCAGCAGTGACAAGGTAACAACGAACGAACTGCGCACTCGGTTCCGTCAAGGGTCAATGTTTTTGTTTGGCGCGGATGAGCTTTGATTGCACAGCGATGATTCAAAGAGATCAACTTCGAGAATTGCATAAGCTAACGAGACTCGGCGACCCAATTATGACTTCTATCGCGCAGCTCCGCCAAGTGGATCACGCGAACTGATGTGGGGCCAATAAAGAATTTCCCCAGGGTCTGTGCAGATCGTTTTCGAACGCAATGACCCCGGGGAGTATCCCCACTGCATGGGGGGGAGGGAGAGTGCAGTGGCGACAATCATAAAACTCGCGGAGGAAAAATTTGTTCCGCAAAAAATTGCACCAGCGCTCGAAATTTTTGATTTCAAGATTTTCACCGGTGTTTAAGCGGCCTCACAAGCAAAAGGCGGCCACACCGAAGTGAGACCGCCCCTCGCTGGGCATTAGGACGCGACAGAACCGCGACCTAGGCCAAATCAGTTCTGCTTGCGAACTGCGTCTGCCTTGTTTTCCATGGCATCGGCTTTCTTCTCGCCTGCTGCTCGAACGCCCGCAGCCTTGTTTTCCATTGACTGTTCAGCTTTGGAATCCATGCCGTCCATCTTCTTGTCCATGGTATCAGCCTTGTTTTCCATGGCATCTGCAGTGGCATCAGCGGATTCGCGGACCATGTCAGCGGAATCTTCGATGGCATCTGCTTTCTTTTCCGTGGGGCTGCTGTTGCAAGCCGAAAGGCTCAGCCCTGCTGCGACAAATCCACCCAGAACGATGGTGCGAAGTACGGTCTTCTTCATTTAAACTCTCCAAAAAAATTTGCTTACCCTCAGGCGATCAAAAAAATGGCCAGGGATGAACCTGGCCAAATTGATCAAGGATTTAGCGGACAGACCCGCGACGCACGAGGTTAACGATCGCAAGAAGCACTACCGCTCCAAGGAACGACACGATCAACGAAGTTGCATTAAGACCACCACCAGCGGTGATCGATGCGCCGCCAATCAGCGGGGTAACAACGAAACTTGCAAGCATGGCGCCAACGATGCCGACAACGACATTGAGGATCATGCCCTGTTGGCCATCGGTGCGCATAACGATGCTGGCCAACCAGCCAATGACACCGCCTACGATAAGAAGAATGATTAAGTTCATGATTAACCCCTTTGAATGTTTAGGTGAGGTCAAAACGAATTACTGAACAAAAGGTTCCCGCCATTCAATTTCTGATTTTTTTTGAGGGCCTTAGCCTGCCTCATGAAATGGCTTGAACTCTTCTAGACATGGTCGTTAGAAGAACATATAAAGAACGAATGACGCCATTATCGACTCAGCAAAAGCTGGAAATTCTTGCTGATGCAGCAAAATATGATGCGTCATGCGCATCCTCAGGGACCGCTAAACGCAGCAGCTCGAAGGCGGGCGGCCTGGGCTCGACCGAAGGGAGCGGGATCTGCCATGCCTATGCTCCCGATGGCCGGTGCATCTCTCTGCTCAAGATCCTGCTGACCAACCATTGCATTTTTGATTGCCATTATTGCATCAACCGCAAGAGCTCGAACGTGCGCCGTGCGCGGTTTACCCCGACCGAAGTCGTTAATCTGACGCTGATGTTTTATCGGCGAAATTATATCGAAGGGCTGTTCCTGTCTTCCGGCATCGTGCGATCCTCGAACCGGACGATGGAGGAAATGGTCGAGGTCGCGCGTACCTTGCGTGAGGTTCATGATTTTCGCGGGTACATACACCTCAAAACGATCCCCGACGCCGATCCCGAGCTGATTGCCCAGGCGGGAAAATATGCTGACCGGCTCTCGCTCAATGTTGAACTGCCAACGGTGGCAGGGCTCGCCCGGTTGGCCCCCGATAAGAACGCAGACCGGATCGAAGGCGAAATGCTCGGCGTCCATCGCGGCATTCAGGAAAACCGCGAGGCCAAGCGCAAGTTCCGCTCCGCGCCTTCTTTCGCGCCCGCTGGGCAATCAACCCAGATGATCGTCGGCGCCGATGCCGCCACCGATCATGACATCATCGGCCGCGCCAGCACCCTTTATGATCGCTTCCGTCTGCGCCGCGTCTATTATTCCGGGTTCAGTCCGATTCCTGATGCCAGCGCGGTTCTGCCGCTGCAACGTGCGCCGTTGATGCGCGAGCACCGGCTTTATCAATCGGACTGGCTGATGCGGCAATACGATTATTCTGCCGAGGAAGTGCAGCAGGCAGCCGATCCGGGCGGCATGCTGCCGCTCGATATCGATCCCAAACTGGCCTGGGCTTTGCGATTTCGTGAGCGCTTTCCGGTCGATATCAACCGCGCGCCGCGGGAGATGATGCTGCGGGTGCCGGGGCTGGGCGTGCGGGCAGTCTCGAAGGTCCTGAGCGCGCGACGCTATAAGCAATTGCGGCTGGAGGATCTAACGCGGATCACCCTGTCGCTGACCAAAATGCTGCCGTTTATTGTCGCTGCGGATTGGCGGCCGACGTTGTTGATTGACCGGATAGACCTGCGCGAACGGCTGGCGCCCAAACCGCGCCACACCCAGCTGGAAATGTTCGGTGCATCGTGATGCCGAAAACTGATTTCGCGACCTGGCGCGATGAGGCGAGAAGATGGGTGGAGAAGGGGATCGCGCCCGACGCCGCATCGTGGTTGGGATGCGGGCTGTTCGATGGCTTGCCTCGGGCAGCCCCAGACGTGTCACAGCGCGTGCGGGTTCCCGCTGCATTTTTGCCGCTGGCCGAAACCGTGTTCATGCACCGCAGTGAAGAGCGTTCCGATCTGCTCTACCGGCTGCTGTGGCGGTTGCAGACCGACCGCGACTTGCTCGATGATCCCACCGACCGCGATGTCGTCAAAGCGGCGCTTCTCGCCAAAGCGGTTCGGCGCGACATTCACAAGATGCGCGCTTTCATGCGTTTTCGTGAGGTTCCAAGCGAAGGTGGCGATCCGCATTATATCGCCTGGTTCGAACCCGACCATCTGATCGTCGCCGCCAATGCCGGATTTTTTGTTCGGCGTTTCGCCCAGATGCGCTGGTCGATTTTAACCCCCGATCTGTGCCTGCACTGGGACGGCGAGGATTGCGCAGAATTGCCCGGCATCGCGCGGCCAGCGGGAATGGCGGGCGATCCCGCCGAAGAACTGTGGTGCAGTTACTATTCCTCGACCTTCAATCCGGCGCGACTCAAGACCAAGGCGATGCTCAAGGAAATGCCGCGCCGGTACTGGAAAAACATGCCCGAAGCGCAGCACATCCCCGGCCTGATCGCGGGGGCGCAGGCGCGTGAGGCAGCGATGATTGCCATTGGCGCAGCGCCGCCCTCGCCCAAGGTTGAAACCCGC
>JANNZB010000538.1:0-4871 GCA_031410395.1 Novosphingobium sp. | reverse complement strand
ACCAAGACTGCACTGCAAAGCGCAAAAATTGCTGCGGGCACTGTGGTCGCATTTGCCACCCACGGGCTTGTCACCGGCGAGATCGAAGGCTTGCGCGAACCGGCATTGCTGCTTTCTGCGGCGGATGGCGATGACGGTCTGCTGACGGCAAGCGAGATAAGCCGGATGGATATCCCGGCAAGCTGGGTGGTGCTTTCGGCATGCAACACTGCGGCGGGATCTGGCCCAGACGCGCCAAACCTCTCCGGCCTCGCGCAGGCTTTTATCCTTGCTGGAGCTGACAATATTCTCGCCACCTATTGGCCAGTGCGTGACGATGTTGCCAGGGCGCTCTCCAGCGGCACGCTGCGCCACGCCGCCGCAGGCTCCTCGCCCGCCGAGGCTCTGAGACAAAGTATGCGAGATTTGCGAAAAGGACAGTTAGCTGATGCGCAGAGTCCCCGGCAATGGGCAGCCTTTGAACTCATCGCCCATTGATGACCCTTCCAAACCACCGCGCAAACTGCTTCACAGTGCAATGATGATCCGAAAGGCAAAAGCTATGAAACGTCTGACTGTGCTTGCGGCTGGTGCCAGCCTGATTTCCGCCGCTCTGTTCGCCCAACCGGCGCCGGTCCGCCCCGATCAGGCCGAATTCCGCGCGCTGTACAAGGAACTGGTCGAAACCAACACTTCGCTTTCAGCCGGCTCTTGCACGCTAGCGGCAGAACGTATGGGCGCGCGGCTCAAGGCGGCGGGAATGGCGGATTCGCAGATCACCTATTATTCGGTGGCAGAACATCCCAAAGATGGCGGGCTGGTAGCGGTCTATCCGGGCACATCGAAAAAGCTGAAGCCGATGTTGCTGCTCGCGCATATTGATGTGGTTGAGGCAAAACGGTCTGACTGGACGCGCGATCCGTTCACCCTGATCGAAGAGAACGGCTATTTCTATGGCCACGGCACGGTGGATGACAAGGCGCAGGCAGCGATCTTTACCGATACGCTCGTTCGCTTTGCCAAGGCGGGATACAAGCCCAAGCGCACGGTCAAACTGGCGCTGACCTGCGGCGAGGAGACCAGCGGCGCGTTTAACGGCGCGCAATGGCTGTCAAACAACAAGCGTGATCTGATCGATGCCGAATTCGCTCTCAACGAAGGGGGCGGCGGGCGCAGCGATGGACGCGGCAAGGTGATTGTTCAGACCTTGCAAGTGGGCGAGAAGGCCTATGTCGATTATACCCTGACCGCGACCAACATCGGCGGACATTCCTCACAGCCTATCAGGGAAAACGCGATCTATGCGATGTTGGATGCGCTGCTGAAGATTCGCGATCACGAATTTCCGCTTGAAATGAACGAGATCACCCGCGCTTTCTTTACCATGGCGGGCACCCAGCGCGGTGATGACATCGGCAAGGCGATGGTGACGCTGGTCAATAACCCCGGCGACAAAAAAGCCGAGGCGCTGGTCAACACCGACAAGGGCTTTCATTCAATGTTGCGCACCACTTGCGTTGCCACGCTGATCGATGGCGGCCACGCGCTCAATGCCTTGCCGCAGAAAGTGACCGCCAATGTAAACTGCCGGATGTTCCCTGGCCACACGATTGCGGAGAATCAGGCGCTGCTCGAGGCGGTGATTGGTAACCCAAGAATCGCCTTTTCGGTCAAGGTGACAGACAAGCCGATGGCCAAGGTGCCTGCGCTCAATCCGGCCATTATCGGCCCGATGGAAAAGCTCGTCGCGCAATATTATCCCGGTGTGCCGCTAATCCTGTCAATGTCCACCGGCGCGACCGATGCGGTCTATACCGGCGGGGTCGGCATTCCGACCTATGGCACTCCCGGTTACTGGACCGATCCCGATGGCAACGGCACCCACGGGCTCAATGAACGCATGGAGGTAAAGGCGCTTTATACCGGGCGCGATTATCTGTTTGAACTGGTGAAGGTGCTCGCCGGGAAATAATTTCTGCCGATGGGGCGGGCGTTCATAATCGTGCGATAATGCGCTATGATATATTGTAACATAT
The DNA here is from genome assembly GCA_031410395.1 of Novosphingobium sp. Taxonomy (GTDB): domain Bacteria; phylum Pseudomonadota; class Alphaproteobacteria; order Sphingomonadales; family Sphingomonadaceae; genus Novosphingobium. The sequence goes on along the minus strand of JANNZB010000538.1, from coordinate 2,856 downwards.
TGCGGGCTGCGCTAGAGGGCGGCCAAGGGCTTGTGTTATAGTATATCATTGAGGAAATTATGCGACCGATGCATCTGCTATGCACCTGCGCAATCGTTGCACTCCTCGCACCTGTTCAGGCGAGGGCGCAACAGTCCGCCACGCCGCCCGCTGCTGATGCCGCGCCGAAAGAGATCGTCGTGACTGCCGAAAGGCTCGACCGTGCACGCGACGCAATCCAGCCGGCACTTGGTGCGAGTGATTATCGGATTGACCGCAAGGTGCTCGAAAGCCAGCCGGGCGGCGCTGATCGCAGTCTCGTGCAGGTGCTTTTGCAGGCTCCCGGCGTTACGCTTGACAGTTATGGCGCGATCCATGTGCGCAATGAACACGGCAATCTCCAGTACCGTCTCAACGGGGTGATCGTGCCTGAGAGTATCTCCGGATTCGGCGCGACCTTCGACCCACATATTGCCGATTCGGTTGATCTGCTCACCGGGACGCTGCCTGCACAATATGGCTATCGCACATCGGGTGTGATCAACCTCAAGACCCAATCGGGCAGTTTCGATAACGGCGGCGATATCAGCGTCTATGGCGGCAGTCGCGGCAGTATAGAGCCCAGCGGGGGCGTGCATGGCTCAAGCGGCGGCCTCAACTATTTTGTTTCGGGCAGCTATCTCGAAAACGATCTCGGGGTAGAAAATCCCACACCGTCGCGCAATGCAATCCACGATCACACCCGCCAATACCGCGCCTTTGGCTACGTCTCGCAGATCCTGTCGGAAAGCAGCCGTCTGACTGCGTTCGGCGGCACGTCGATCGGCTACTTCCAGATCCCGAACAATCCTGGCCAGGCCTCCGCGTTCACGCTTAGGGGCCGATCGAGCTTCGATTCGGCGAAGCTTGATCAGAACCAGCGCGAGATAACTCATTACGGCGTGCTTTCGTGGCAATTTGCCGGTGATGCGCTCAACTTCCAGATCGCGCCATTTGTCCGCTATTCGCAAACGCGCTTTACTCCTGATCCGCAGGGTGGCGATCTGATCCTCGGCGGGATTGCCGACACTTCGCGCCTGTCGAGCCTAGTGGCGGGGGTTCAGGCCGATGGCAGTTACAAACTGTCTGACAGTCACACGCTGCGCTTTGGACTGTTCTTCCAGAATGAGCGGACACGTTCGGCAGTGTTCTCACAGGTCTTTGCAGTTGATGCCAATGGCACCCAGACTTCTGACATTCCAATTTCGATCAGCGATGCGGGCGGGCGCGATGGCCAGCTTTACGGGATTTATCTGCAGGACGAATGGAGCTTGTCGCCCACGCTGACGCTCAATTACGGCGCGCGTTTCGATGCAGTGCGTGCCTATACCCGCGAACAGCAGCTCAGCCCGCGGGTAAACCTGGTGTGGAAGCCGGGCTCGGACACCACGCTTCACATCGGTTATGCCCGCAACTTCACCCCGCCGCCGCAAGAGCTCGTGTCCGCACCCACTTTGGCGCTGTTTACCGGCACCACCAAGGCGACCGATAACACTACTGCGGATCCTGTTTTGGCCGAACGCGAGCATTATTTCGACGTTGGCCTAACCCATAAACTGGCGCCGGGACTGTCGGTGGGCCTTGATGTCTATTACAAAATAAAGCGCAACCTGCTTGATGAAGGCCAGTTCGGGCCATCGCTGGTGCTTTCCCCGTTCAACTATGCCGAAGGTCGGGCCTGGGGCGTGGAACTCAGCGCCAATTACACCCACGGTCCGGTCGATCTATACGCCAACGTTGCGCGCGGGCAGGAAAAGGGACGCGGCATCATCTCAAGCCAATACTTTTTCGCGGCTGACGAGCTTGCATATATTGCCCAGCACAGCATTTTTACCGACCATTCGCAGAACTGGACAGCTTCGGGCGGCGGTAGTGTGAAGATAGGCGACGGACTCGGCACTTTGGTGCCAACGGTCGATTTTCTCTACGGCGATGGCCTGCGCGCCAATGACCCAGCAGGCATTGTCCCCAACGGAGATAAGCTGCCAAGCTACTTCACCGCCAATCTGGGCATCGCCCAAAACTTCGATGGGCCGGGTTTCCTCAAAGGTCTGTCGATCCGTTTCGATATCACCAACGTTACCGACAAGATTTACCTGATCCGCGATGGCTCGGGGGTCGGCGTCGGCGCACCGCAATATGGCGCGCGGCGCGGATTTTTCGTTGGGCTTCACAAGGCTTTTTGAGAGCGCTTGATCGCCGAACCTCTAGTCGGCTCCAGAACGGCTGGGGTCCAGAGACAGGTACTGACAACCCTGCCGGGCCAAACAATAAGGCCGCCCAGTATCGCCGGGCGGCCTTTTTTCGGCGACTCTAGGGGCGTGGACGTTTCCGTCGCCGACGTACTTGCGCGCGCAGACCGCGCCGAAGCCCTGCCTCGCCTCGGCGGGATGGCGCGGCCGAACGGCGTCGTGATCGTCAGCGAGCACCGCTGGGCCTTCGCGGGCGTCGACGGGTCGCTGCGCGAGGGGCGCATGCCGCATCCGCCGGAGCGCCTCCAGCGGTTGCCGCTCGCCCGGGGGCTCGTGCGCCTCTGGTCCTCGCTCGCACCGGTGCTGCGGCCCGGCGGCGTGGCCCCGACCCGCGAGCGCTACCTGATCCTCGTGGCGCTGCTCGCGCCGCTCGCGCTGACCTTCGTCGGCGGCCCGTGGTCGACCGTCGCGGGGATCGCGCTCTCCGTCGTCCTCCTCTTCACGATCCTCCGTGGCCGGGCGCTCCATCTGCACGGCGCCGAGCATCGCGCGATCGCCGCAGTGGAAGAGCGCAGGCTCCTGTCCACCTGGACAGGAGCGGCCAAACCGTCGCGCTTCTCCCTTCGCTGCGGTACGAACTTCGCAG
>JANNZB010000537.1:0-2659 GCA_031410395.1 Novosphingobium sp. | reverse complement strand
CCGCCACGGAACAATACGCCATGCGGCACCACCACTGCCAGCATTCCATCGTCTTTCAGGCTGGCGAGCATGTGCTGGACAAAGGCAAGATCACCATAACCCTTGGGCGGGCAACCATACTCGTCGCGCCCAAACGGATCGCCGTTCTGCCAGACGTCGTAGCCCCATACCTTTTCGGAGAACGGCGGGTTGGCCAGCACCCGGTCATAGGCCCCGATCCCCTCAATGAACTCGCGGGCCTTGGGGTCATACCGCTTGGGTGACAGGATCGTATCGCCCTTGGCGATGAAAGCGTCGTCCACGTCGTGGAGGAACAAGTTGATCTCGGCGATGCCCCACGTGGCGAAGTTCTTCTCCTGCCCATAGAGCGACAGGCTGCGGGCGTCCTCACCCCGGTCTTTCAGATACTGCACTGCCTCCAGCAACATGCCCGCCGATCCGCAGGTGGGGTCATAGACCGACATGCCGGGGCGCGGGTCGATGATCTCGACCATGAGCCGGACGATAGACCGGGGCGTGTAAAACTCGCCACCCTTCTTGCCCGCGCCTTCCGCGAACATCTTGATGAGGTAGAGGTAGGCATCACCCAGCATGTCGGCTGGCGCGTCGCTGTTTCGCAGCCGGTGCTTCTCGAAGTGGGCCAGCAGCTTTTCCAGCAAGGCGTCAGAGAAGCGATCCTGATTGGCAAAGTCCACCGAGTTGAACACGCCGCGCAATCGCAGGTTGGCATCTTCGATGGCCGTCAGCGCATTGTTCAGCCGCTGACCGATCTGCGTGGACTGCTGCCGCATGGCTTCCCAGCGGTGCTCTGTAGGGATGTGGAAGCGGTGCTCGTCGGGGTCGGCGGCTTCCTCGCGGTCGCCAGTCTCGGCAAGCAGCTTCTCGTACTCCTCATCCCACACGTCGCACAGCCGCTTATAAAACAGCAGGCCGAAGATGTATTGCTTGTAGTCACCAGCATCGACGGTGCCGCGCAGAATGTCCGCCGCGCCCCACAGGTGCCGTTCTAGTTCGGCCTGCGTCAGTTTTGCCATTGATCCCCCGAGTACCTCAACGCGAACTTGGTGCAGTGCGCTGGACTGTTTAACCCATCCCTAAGCGTGGAGAGGTTGGGGGGCAACGCAGACGCGCGGTGCAACGGGTTGCATCGGCTGCTAGTTTTTCCGGAACAGAGAAACTTGCCGATTACGCGGTTGCGCGTGAACGAAAGCCAACCTCATCGACCACTCTCTGGACATACGTGTCCATTAATTCTCTTGAGCAACTGCCATAGGAAGCACGCAGCCACGTCATCGTCTCTTCGAGACTTACGTCTTGGTTATCAATGCGAGCACCAAGTTTGTTGCTCCCGCTTATGGAAAGACCAATCTCTGGCGGTGAGCCGTCCCGCTGCTGAATACTATATCCAAGGTGTTCAAAATGCACGCGGGCCGTCGTGACTGTGCTTCTGATCTCAAACGGCCCCGCCCGGTGCCCGGCGAGATACCGAGCCAGAGCGTCCCTTGCCTGAAGGGCGCGCAGCATAGACGGGGCAATCAGTATGATGTTGTCACAATAGACGAAGGCATGTATGCCTTCCCCTAGTTGATCCGGCAGATCATCCATCAAGACCGAAAATACTGCGTTAGATGTAGGCGAACCCTCCAATAAACCGGACGGGGACCTTTCGAGAGCGCCATCATGGTCGTTACAAGCAACCTTATGGACTTCATACGCATACTCGCTTCGCTCCCTGCGAACGAACCTGTGTGATCGGCTGTCGATTACCCTTCGGATCAACGGTTCGGGCAGGTAGGGAAGATCATAGACAGCGGCGACGTTGACGCTGGCAAAGGCTTTGACGATGTCGGCGCTCACCACGGCTTGGCGAGGCGATGTAAGCACCGACCGGATTTGATCGATTTGCCAATCGCGGCCACGCCCAAGCCAATCCCCGATGTGAGGCCGGGGTCGATGCTGGGCGACGACTAGGTCGCGAGCCATCACGTGCCACATTCTCTCAATGTCGCCGATCCGGCAGATTTTCCGAACTCCTCCCGTAGAGCGAGGCTTGTGGAAGAACGACAGAGGAGCGGATCGGAAGCGCCGATAATCGTATGCGCAAATCGGAACCTGTTGCGCCTCCGCCCAACGCTGGGTCGCCTCGGGCACTTTGAGGATGCGACGCCAGCCATCAAGCAGTGCGATGGATTGAACCGCGTGCGACGACAGATACCGTTCCCTTTCGCGTTCAAGTTGGGCGTTGGCAATCACGCCACGGTTGGGCACAGCACTGTGCCGGGCGATTGTCTTCTGTAGGCTGCGTCGATAGCGCGTTTGCTGGGCGATGGTCATTTTCGCACCCGTGCTACGGGTTGCACCGCGTCGGCACTGCCTTCAAGACGCAACAGCCAGTTTTCGATAGCGGCGCGGCGATAATACACAGTGCGCCCCACCTTGATGCTCGGTGGCCCCTTCTTGAGCCGTCCCCACCGATGCAATGTCCGTGTGGACACGTTGAGAAGTTCGGCGACGTCTTCGCTCGTCAGTGGTGTTTCGATATCGGTCCGCATGTCACTCTCAATCACCGTTTGGCTATTGGTGACTGATTGGGGCCTCCAGAGATCGAAACCCATGACCGAAACGAGGCAGTAAAAATCATGTCTCCGGCTTGTCAGGC
>JANNZB010000536.1:0-2345 GCA_031410395.1 Novosphingobium sp. | reverse complement strand
TGCCCGCACCTCACCGCGCTTGCCCTCAATCGAATTGAGCAGCGAGGTTTCCTCACCGCAAACATAGGCCCCGGCCCCCACCCGAACTTCAATGACAAACGGTGCAATAATCGCGCTCGCGAGGTCAATCGCCGCATTGAGCTTGGCAATCGCGTGCGGATATTCGCTGCGGACATAGATATACCCACGCCCTGCGCCAACGGCATAGGCGGCAATCGCCATGCCCTCGATCAGCTGGAACGGATCGCCTTCCATCAGCATCCGATCCGCGAAAGTGCCGCTGTCGCCTTCGTCAGCATTGCAGACGATGAATTTGCGTTCGCCTTGCGCTTCAGCAACCGTCTTCCACTTGATCCCCGCTGGAAACCCCGCCCCGCCGCGACCGCGCAGGCCGGACTGGGTGACCTCGGCGACAACTTGCACCGGCGATAGACCTTGCGCTCGGCGAAGTCCCGACCAGCCACCGGTGCTTTCGTAGTCTTCAAGGCTAAGCGCACGGGTGCGTCCTGCCCGCGCAAAGGTCAGTCGCTGCTGGCTTGCGATAAAGGGGTGCTCACGGATCCTTCCTCCCCAAATCTCGTCATTCCCGCGAAAGCGGGGACCCATCTCCGGCGTTGCGCCCGTTGATAGCTCAGGAGATCGGTTCCCGCTTTCGCGGGAATAACGAAGGTAGTTTGTGATTTCGGGAACATCGTTCGCATTGACGGGCCCGAAGCCCAGTCCGTCAATCTCTATCAACGGTTCAAGCCAGTGCATCCCCCAGCTTGAAACGCGTTCCACCGCGCAGCCCGCCGCTGCAAAAGCATCAGCCACAGCATCAGCGCCGCAAGCCAGTGCCAGCGCATCATCCGCGATACGCACTCTGATCCTATCTGCGCTCATGCCTGCTCTACCAGCTTGACCAGCGCCGCCTCATTCAGCCGGGCGTGGAGCATATCGCCAACCCGCGCCGCCGGGCCAACACTGCACAGGCCAAGACAGTACACCGCTTTCAGGCGAACCCGATCGAGCCCGTTGGCGCAGGCCGCAGCTTCTGCCGCCGCGATCATCGCCTCGACGCCGCGCGACTGGCACGCCTCCGCCCGGCAAATCTGCACTTCGGGGCGTGGGTCGGCCTGGCTGCGAAAATCGTGATAAAAGCTTACAACGCCGTGCACTTCCGCCCGGCTAAGGTTGAGTGCATGGGCAATCACAGCCTCCGCCCCCGCATCGATGCAGCCGAATTCGGACTGAAAATCGTGCAGTATCGGCAATAGCGGACCCTCGCGGCCCTTATGATCCGCGACGATTTCGGCAAGGCGCGCTTCCTGGTTCACCCCTTCAATCGCTCGGCGTGCCAGCCCACGTGCTCAGCCATGAAACTGGAGATGAAGTAATAGGAATGATCGTAGCCCGGCTGCATCCGGATAGTCGCTGGCTGCCCGGCTTTCTGGCAAGCCTGAACGAGCAGCCCGGTTTTGAGTTGATCGTGCAGAAAATTGTCAGCTTCGCCCTGATCGACCAGCAGATCGGGCAGACGCGCACCATCCTCGATCAGCGCGCAGGCATCATATTCACGCCAGCCAGCGCGGTCAGCCCCCAGATACCCGCCGAGCGCCTTTTCACCCCAAGGGCAATTCAACGGGCTGACGATCGGCGCGAAGGCGCTGGCCGAGCGGAATCGCCCAGGATTGCGCAAGGCAATTGTCAGCGCGCCGTGTCCGCCCATCGAGTGCCCGGTGATCCCCTGCCGCGCCATGTCAGCTCGAAACTCTCCTGCGATCAGCGCGGGCAACTCGCGTTCGATATAGGACCCCATCTTGAAGTGAGCGGCCCAGGGCGCCTGGGTTGCATCCACATAAAACCCTGCGCCCTTGCCGAAATCATAGCCATCACCATCGGGCACATCATCGCCGCGCGGGCTGGTATCGGGGGCAACGAAAATAACGCCGTGCTCGGCGCACGCGGCCCGGTATTCGCCCTTTTCGGTGACATTGGCATGGCTGCAGGTAAGTCCTGACAGGAACCACAGCACGGGCAGCTTCTCCGCCGGTGCATGATCGGGTACGAAGACCGAAAAGGTCATCTCGGTCCCGGTTACAGCGCTCAGATGGGTGTAAACCCCTTGAGTGCCGCCGTGGCTGCGATTTGAGCTGACCAGATCCATTTTCTCAGAACACCACGACGCTGCGGATGGACTCACCGGCATGCATAAGTTCAAAGCCCTTGTTGATTTCCTCCAGCGTGAGCACGTGGGTGATCATCGGGTCGATCTGGATTTTGCCGTCCATATACCAGTCGACGATCTTGGGCACATCAGTGCGCCCTTTGGCCCCGCCAAACGCCGTTCCGCGCCAGTTGCGCCC
>JANNZB010000535.1:0-6376 GCA_031410395.1 Novosphingobium sp. | reverse complement strand
GCCGGTATGCGCGGTCTGATGGCCAAGCCTTCGGGCGAGATCATCGAAACGCCGATCATCTCGAACTTCAAGGAAGGTCTGACCGTTCTTGAATACTTCAACTCCACCCACGGCGCCCGTAAGGGTCTGGCCGATACCGCGCTCAAGACGGCAAACTCGGGTTACCTGACGCGCCGTCTGGTCGATGTGTCGCAAGACTGCGTCGTCGTGATCAATGACTGCGGCACCGAACGCGCGCTGGAAATGCGCTCGATCGTGCAGGGCGGCTCAGTTATCGCATCGCTTGCCGAACGTATCCTCGGTCGCACCTTGGCTCAGGATATCCTCGACAAGGACGGCAATGTCGTCGCTGCCAACGGTGCACTGCTTGATGAAGCCGCAGTTGCGGCGATTGAAGCCACCGGCATCCAAGCTGCGCGCATCCGCTCGCCGCTGATTTGCGAAGCCGAGCAAGGGGTTTGCGCCACTTGTTATGGTCGTGATCTGGCACGCGGAACGCCGGTGAACATCGGTGAAGCTGTCGGCGTTATCGCCGCGCAGTCCATCGGTGAACCGGGCACGCAGCTAACCATGCGTACCTTCCACATTGGCGGTGCGGCGCAGGTGAACGAAACATCGCACCTCGAATCGATCTGCGATGGCTCGGTAACCTACCGCGATATCCCGACGATTGTTGACAAGCGCAGCCGTCTGCTCAGTCTTTCCCGCAGTGGTGAGATTGTCGTGATGGATGTCGAGGGTCGTGAGCGCGCGATCCACAAGGTGCCTTATGGTACTCATCTGCTGCACACCAATGGTGCCAAGGTGAAGGAAGGTGAACGTCTGGCTGAATGGGATCCATTCACTCTGCCGATCATCACCGAAACTTCGGGCATTGTGAAGTATCAGGACCTGATCGACGGACGGACGATGGCCGAACTGGCTGACGAAGCGACTGGCATGACCAGCCGCATCGTTACCGAAAATCGCGCAACGAGCCGCTCGAAGGAAGACCTGCGGCCTCGGCTTACCCTGCTTGATGCAGATAGCGGTGAAGCTGCGCGTTACATGCTGGCTCCGGGCACGACGCTTTCGGTTGAGGATGGTCAGCAGGTTTCGGCCGGTGACGTGCTGGCGCGTGCCAGCCGCGAAGCCGCCAAGACCCGGGACATCACCGGCGGTCTGCCGCGCGTTGCCGAACTGTTTGAGGCGCGCAAGCCCAAGGACAATTCGATCATCGCCAAGATCGCTGGCCGCGTCGAATTCGTTCGTGATTACAAGGCCAAGCGCAAGATCGCGATTGTTCCGGAAGAGGGCGATTCAGTTGAATACCTGATCCCGAAATCACGCGTGATCGACGTGCAGGAAGGTGACTGGGTCAAGAAGGGCGACAACCTGATTTCGGGTTCACCCGATCCACATGACATCCTGGAAGTGCTGGGGGTCGAGGCGCTCGCCGAATACCTCGTAGCGGAAATTCAGGAAGTTTACCGTCTGCAGGGCGTGAAAATCAACGACAAGCACATCGAAACGATCGTTCGTCAGATGCTGCAGAAGGTTGAAATCACCGATGGCGGCGACACCACTTTGCTGGCTGCCGAACAGCTCGATTTCGAAGAAATGAACGAATACAACGCCAAGCTGCTGCCGGGCCAGCGCCCAGCGGTTGGCAAGCCGATCCTGCTCGGGATCACCAAGGCAAGCCTGCAAACGCGTTCGTTCATCTCGGCGGCTTCGTTCCAGGAAACCACGCGCGTGCTGACGCAGGCCGCGGTTGAGGGGAAGAAGGATTCGCTGATCGGTCTGAAGGAAAACGTCATCGTTGGGCGTCTGATCCCGGCGGGCACGGGCGCGGGCATGAACCGCATCCGCGTCGCGGCCTCCAGCCGCGATGCTGCACTCCGTGCGCAGTACCGCAGGCTGCAGGAATCGCTGATCGCGCCCGAAAGCGCCGCTGAAGAGCACGCTGCCGAACTCGCGCAGGGTCCGGAAGCTGCGATTGGTGATGATCCACTGGCGGCAGTTGAGGGTGAAACACACGGCACTGATGCCGATGCCGGTGATTACCTGATCAAAGAAGACGGCGCGGAATAAGCGCTGCCGCCATTGAGCTGAAGCAAATCAAACGGCCCCGTCGGAGCAATCCGGCGGGGCCTTTGTTTTGGCTGCCTCAGTCTTTGAGAATGACGGCGCGCTGCGGGTTTCGTACCGCCGTGCATGCTGTGAGTCAGTCCCCAAGTACAACGAATGGCGCCCAAGTTGCGGGATGTGCAGCGCCGGGCAGTTTGCCATCACGTAACACCGCAAGCTCTGCCTGACGTAAAGCTTCGGCACGGCTCAGGCCTTTGCGCGCACCATCGACCGCACTCAGCGTCAAGCGGCTGGCGACATCATCACGTACCGGCCAGTGCGACAGTAGCAGCGAACGGGCGCCAGCCGCAACGAAGCTGCGGGCCAGACCTGAATAGGTAGGCCCGGCAATGCCATCGCCGGCACTGGTATCGCAAGCAGACAGGATCACCCAATCCGCATTTAGCCGCAGTCTTGCGACTTCTGATGCCGTGAGCAGTCCATCATCATCACCCATTGCCGTGGTGGGCGGCGTCAACACCAGCGCTGGTTCGACCAGATCACGAAAACGACCGCCGACCAAACCATGCGTAGCAAACGCCAGAACGTTGACCTTTTCAAGCGGCATGGATTTTACTGCCGCTTCGGTTGCCTCGGCGCCTACCAAGAGCTGTTTGTTGCCATCAAAATAGGCTGCCATCTGAATTAGCTCGCGGCGGGCATTTGGTAAACTTGTAAGCTCGAGAAGCGCCCCAGCGCTGGTGTCCCCACCCCGCAGTTTCGCTGCACCGCGTGAAGCAAGCCGCGCTTCTGGTCCAAGTGTGGGCGCGCCGATCCCGGCAAAATTGTGCGTTGCGCTGGGTGACTGAAGGCTTGCGTTAGAGGCAGCAATCCGGATCGGGATATTGACAGCCTGCCTAGCCGCCAACCATTGCGTGCTGCGCAAAGCGGACGGCGAATCGTCCTTGCCCTTGGGCGGTGCCGTAACCAGGGCGGCAAACGGCAGCGATGCGAGATGACCGGTTGCCAAGACATTGATTTCCTTGATCCCCGTCAGAAGCTTGCGAACCGGTAACGGGAACAGCGCAAGATACAGTTGATATGCCGATTGCCGATCAAAGGCAGAGGTGCCGGTGGTCAGCAACCCCTCCTCGATCGATCCGCGCATCTGCTTTTGCAAGCCGAGCAGTTCGCGCGATGAAATGTCTGAATAACCAATCGCAGCGTTATCACTGGTAATCGCCAAAACCAGCAGACCCTGCTCGTCCTGCCCATAAACAACCATGCCGCCCCCCTTGGCGAGGCGTTTCTGTGCATCGCCGAGCGAAACGGGATCAACGGAGGTTAATGCGGCATAAGCGGGGATCAGTTTCGCCAACAACTTGTCCTGCTCGCGCAGTCGCGTTTCGGTTGCGGTTAGCTGAGTTTGCTGGTCGGCCATCCTCGTTTGGTTGCCAGCTGCTACCGCTTGGTTGAGCGAATTCCGCAGCCGCGTCGCATCGATTGCCAGCGTCTGATAGGCCCGGATCGCCTCGGTCGCTTCGCTCCCGCTCGATGCCTTAAGTCCTGCAAGTGTTGAAAACGCTCCCTGGAGATCACTGATATTGGCCAGCTGCAACGCTTCGAATGCCGTGTCAGCGCGCCCGTTGTTTCCGGCAAGCCGCGCTAATTGAACAAATAGTGGATGGTATTGATTTGCCACGCGAGCCAGTTCGTGGCGCGGAGTTGCTCGATCAAACAGCCGCGCGCGGGCCGGAACCATCGCTGCCACCGCTTCGTCCATTGCAGCACCCTGTTTGAGCTGGGCAGCGTCTACCCGTGCGCGTGCGAGCAGGCCTGAAAGGCGCAAAACGTTCGCTGGCAATGCGCGGTCGGCAAGGCCGGAATTGGCATGGTCGAGCAGAGCTTGCGCTTCGGGGTAGCGGCGGTTGGCGATCAGCTCCGATGCCAGGTTAATTTCAGCCCGGAGAACTTCTGGATGCTGCGGCGAGGGCGCTTTGGCCTTTGCGAACTGAAATGCCTTTTCACGCAGTCTCAGAGCAGCTGCACCATCGCCGCGCCACTTCGCAATGCGCGCCTCTTGGCCGATCACCGTGGCGAGCGTCATAGGCTGTCCGCGATCAGGGTTCTTTTCAAAAATGTCCGCAGCTTTCTCATAGAACTGCAAGGCGTTTTCGGGGAGTCCGGCGTTGTCGATGGCGAAACCAAGCGCGTGCAACGAATAGGCAACATCGGGGTGATCGGCTGGATGGGCCTTCATCCGCAGGTCGAGCGTACGGCGCAGAACAGGGATGGCCTGGGCATAAAGCCCGGAATCGCTCAAGGATGCACCCAGCTGGTTGAGAGCGGCCATGGTGACCCGGTGGCCTTCACCGAGTTTGGCCTCTGCCCACAAGGCAGCGCCGCGTGCAGTTTCAACCGAGGAAGCGCTGTCACCGGACTGCAACTGCAGCGCCGAAAGGCTGAGTTCATAGATCGCCGGCTTATCGAGGTTGTCGTGCGTCTTATCGGCTACAATGCGAGAGATGCGCGCCGCTTCTTTGACTTTAGGGATGGCTTCTAGCGGCCGCCCGCGACGAAAATCGATCAGCCCTATGCCAAACAGCGCGCTGGAATATTCAGCCGATTCCTTTCCGGACATCTTCTCAGCGATATCCAGGGAGCGCTGCTTGTATGGCATGGCCTCATCGAGCTTGCCGACTTGCGAGAGGACGGAGCCAATGTTGTTGATCAGCCCGCCCCAGTCGGCGGTCATAGGTTGTCTGCGCGCGGTCAGATCTGCATCTACCCGTTGATAGATTGCCAGCGACTGATCGAGGTCGCGTAGCCAAAACAGCGCTGCGGCGCGGGAAGCTTCGCCAAACAATATGTCATACCGCGTGATTGACTTGTCAGTTTTCGCCCGCGCCAGCACTTCGTCAATCTTCGCCAATGCAGCTTTTGGATCGCCGCTGGTGTCGAGTATCTTGAGCGCTCGAACCTCATCAGCCAAAGTCTGTCTCACTGCGACTTGGGCTGGGACTGGAGGTGAGGAAACTGTATCTTTTCCTGCTAGTTGCTCAGCTGAGGCCGCGCTTGAAAGGGCGACCGCGCAAAGCAGCATTCCAGCAATCCGGTTTTTCATCGCGATTCACCCATAACGATCAGAATTCTTGCGCCTTTTCTTGCACAGCGCGTGGGATGAGGCGAGTCCTTCTGCGCCGATTTCAGCTACCGTCATGGATTGCCCTTGCGCCTCACTCCCCCTAAACCGCCCCAATGGTCGATACACTCAAGATTACTCTGGCGCAGCTCAATCAGTCGGTCGGCGATCTCGCGGGCAATGCTGCGGCAATGATCGCGGCGCGGCGGCGGGCGGGTGCGCTGGGCGCAGACCTGATTGTGTTCCCAGAGCTTTCGCTGATCGGCTATCCGCCCGAAGATCTGGTTCTCAAGCCTGCGCTGATCGAGCGCGCCGCTGCCGAGCTTGATCAACTGGCGATTGCCACCAAAGCGCCGGGCCCGGCGATGCTGGTTGGATCGGTGTTCGTCGTCGATGGCGCGCTGCATAATGGGGTCGCCTTGCTCGATCAGGGCAAGGTTGTGGCGATCCGGTTAAAGCATGAACTGCCGAACTATGGCACCTTTGACGAGGTGCGGCTGTTCCAGCCCGGCCCGCTGCCAGAACCGATTGTGTTCAAAGGGGTGATGATCGGCTTGCCAATCTGTGAGGATATCTGGCACCCCGATGTGTGCAAGCACCTCGCCGATTTTGGCGCTGAGCTGTTCATTTCGGTCAACGGCAGCCCCTATGAGATCGACAAGGATGCCTTGCGTATTGACGGCGTGGCCAAGCGCCGCGCGGTGAGCACCGGATTGCCGCTCGCTTACCTGAACCGCGTTGGCGGACAGGACGAGCTGGTGTTCGATGGCGCGAGCTTTGTGGTCAACGGCGACGGCAGCCTTGCAGTGCAGATGAAGGACTGGGAGGAGCAGGAAGTCACCACCGCCTGGACCCGCACCGCCACCGGCTGGCGCTGTGATCGCGGCGAGATTGCACCACTCGCTGACCATCCTGAGGATATCTACTGTGCGATGGTACTGGCGCTACGCGACTATGTAGATCGCAACAATTTCAAGGGCGTCGTGCTCGGGCTTTCGGGCGGGATTGATAGCGCGATTTGCGCGGCGATTGCCGCCGATGCGCTGGGGCCGGACCGCGTCTGGGCGCTGATGTTGCCGAGCCGGTTCACCAGCCAGACCAGCCTAGATGATGCGACCGAATGCGCGCGGATGATCGGTTGCCGCTATGATTCTGTCCCTATCCAGCCTGCCGTGGCCGGGTTCG
>JANNZB010000534.1:0-6725 GCA_031410395.1 Novosphingobium sp. | reverse complement strand
TACTGGCAGTTCCGCGAGAAGCTGGCGAGCCAGCCGGTGGAACAGCAGTTAGGCAACCCGGTTTGGCACTTGCTGCGCACCAATAGTTATCATGGCGGCGCGGGTGAAAGCCTGCCAGTAACCTTTGGGCTATTGCTCAATCTGGTGGGTGTATTGGGGGCCAATGCCACGCGCGATCAGGTGTGGTCTTACCTTGCCAACTATGTGGCCGATGCCCGGCCTGATGCGCACCCGGCGCTCGATAACCTCGTCGACAAGGCGCTCGCGACAAACCGCGATTTCATTGCGCCGACTCTGGTGCGCCGCAAGCCCGAGCCGAATGAGGCGGCTGCATTGATGGCGCTTGATGACGCGATGGCGAGCGCGGGTGTGGGGGCGTCTGCCGAAGACCTGCAAACCATGGTTTACGAGATCGGCAAGCGCGAGGAGTTCGGTTTCGAAAACCTGCGTGACTGGTTCAAGGCGCTCTACGAAACGCTGCTGGGATCACCACAGGGTCCGCGCATGGGCAGTTTCATCGCGCTTTATGGGGTGGAAAATACGCGAAAGTTGATTGGTGAGGCTTTGGGGGGTTGAGGCTGAAAACTTGGCGTCTTAGATGTCGCCTCACTCCATTTCCGTCATCCTGAACTTGGTTCAGGATCCATTTCTCCCCACGCTCAGTGCGCCAATCAGGTTCGCAACGGCGCTGTTTTCACTTTTGACAATTGCTCCGAGCGCGACGCTTGATGGATCCTGAAACTAGTTCAGGATGACGGCAAATTTGCGGAAAGGGGAATGTTCAACCTTACCGCCGCATCACCCAATCCAGCAGTCGCCCGAACCACGAGCTACGCCGCGCTGGAGCCTCGGCTACTTCTTCAACCGGCAAACTCTTGCGCAGACTGTGGCCGCGCACCTCTGGCACCTGTCCAGGGGCGAGCGCGGGGCGGGCGCTGGGTTCGTAGTCATAGGGGTTGAACCCGGCGTATTGTGCGCCTTCGACTATGCTGTCAGCATAAGAGGCGAATTGGCTGCCCTGCCAGCCGTCGAGCCCCACCGGCACGCGTGAGTGTTTGATCGGTGCCGGGCCAGGGTCAGGAAACGCTGCTGGATGGCTGGCGCTGCTGTTGTCCGGTTCGTGCCGCGTGACGGTCTCTTCGATGGGAATTTCTGGAGCGGGCGTATCATAACGTTCTGGCTCGCGGTCTGGCGTTTCCGTTGCGACCGGCTCGGGATCATCGCAAGGCTCGCCCGCGGGTTGATCCGCGACGGGTTCATTTGCGAAGCTGTGGTCAGCCCAGGAGAAATTCTGCCCTTCGTCCGCCGCATCAGCAACGATCTCATGAGCTTCCACGAAGGTGCCCGGATCGGCGAATATGTCTTGCGGGGTGCTTTCCCAGGCCTCAGCTTCGTCGGCTTCCTCGGGCGCGTTGTAATCAACCGCCGGCGTGCCGTAGCCGCCGCCGCCGCCCAGCGCGGCGAACTGTGCGCGTGCCATATCATCGTAACTGGCTTCGAGTTCAGCCATCGCGAGCATAAGCACCGGCTGCTTGTTCAACCTGCGCGCGCCAACGTTGAGCAAGCTGCTTTGTTCGAACTCTTCCTCATCATCGTCATGGCTTGCAGACACGGCATCAGGTTCAACCGGGGCTTCCACACCCGCGCGTTTGATATGGTTGATCGTGCCCTTCGCCAGATATTCATCGCAGGTCATCACTGGAGCATCGAAGAACGGATAGACGCCGCTGCTCCCCGCCATCACCGAAAGCGGGCGCGGCAGGTTATTGGTGCGGATTGTCTCGCAGACCGCGAGATGAACCAGCACGCCGAGATAGCACGAACCGACCGATCCGGCGGCGATTGCGTGGCCGTCCGGCTCCTCGCTATCGAGCAGGTGGAATTCCAGATTGGCAATGGCACCGAACAGGTCTTCGACGCCCTCAATCGTCAGCGTGCGTTCCTGCCCCTCGGTATCACCCGCCCATTCGCAACCGAACGAGGAATAGCCATCAATCAGATCGGCGCGGTCAGCCTCGGCAAAGGGATAGGCCTCGTCGGAAAAAAAGCTGGTTTCGACGCAAGGGGAGAGCCAATCGGCTACTTCGCTGCGGGCGGGCTGTTTTTCAGGTTCGCAAATCGTGATGCTGATGGCACAAACCGGATGATCGGGGCGATCATACTTGTCCACCTGATCAGGCAGATCAGCCCAGCCACCGATGCGCACATCACCGGGGTTCACCGTTAGGAAGCGCGCAGGCAAGGGGCCAGCCTCACCCGCAAACGGCGCGATCAACCGGCGCAGGCGCTCAGCAGCGCCATCGGCATCGCCATAGCGCAACATGTCTTCGATGGACCTGCGGAACAGTTCTTCCGACAGGCCGTCGATGATGATGGGTTCCACCAGCAAAAACTCCGGCATAGATTATCATCAAATCTACCCCGGAATGGTTTACCGCAGGTTAGCGGAGGTCCCCTACTTTTGACCGGCGACCCAGTGATCGATTTTGGCTTCGAGCACCGGCAGGGGCAGCGCTCCGCTGCCGAGCACCTGTTCATGGAAGGCGCGCAGATCGAATTTCGCTCCCAGCGAAGCTTTGGATTTGTCGCGCAAACGCTGAATGGTCAGCGCGCCGAGTTTGTAGGCAAGCGCCTGACCGGGCCAGACAATATAGCGCTCGACCTCTGCCGTGGCATCTGTGCGCCCCATGCCGGAATTGTCCAGCATATAGGCTATCGCCTGATCCCGGCTCCAACCCTTGGTGTGCAGCCCGGTATCGACGACCAGCCGCATCGCGCGCAGCATTTCATCGTCGAGCGTGCCCCAGTGCTGCATCGGGTCTTTGTAAAAGCCCATCGGATAGCCCAGCGTTTCGGCATAGAGTGCCCAGCCTTCGACATAGGCGGTGTTGCCGCCGAACCGCTGAAAATCGGGCAGGCTGGTGTCTTCCTGCGCAAGACTGATCTGGAAATGATGCCCCGGCGCGGCCTCGTGCAGATAAAGTGTGGCCATCCCGGTAAGGAAGCGGCTGGGCAGGTCATAAGTGTTGTAAAAGAACACGCCGGGCCGTTTGCCGTCTGCCGATCCTTGATTGTACGATCCGCCCGCTTCGTACTTTTCACGGTAGGCAGGATAGGCCTGAACCTCGAGCTTGGTGCGTGGCGCATGGGCAAAATAAGTTGGCACCTGCGCGTCAACATCAGCGGCGATCCTGGCAAAGCCCTGCGATAGTTCAGCGGCGGTTTTGGGGTGATAGCGCGGATTCTTGCGGATCTCGTCAAAGAAATCATGCAGCGTCCCGATGAAGCCGAGTTCGCCTTTTACCCCTACCATTTCGTGCTGGATGCGGGCGACTTCACTGAGCCCCAGCTTGTGGATCGCATCGGGCTCCATCGCCAGCGTGGTCCGGCGCTTGACCAGTCGGCGGTAAAGCCCGGGACCGCCTTTCATGGCTGAGAGCCCGACTTTCTCGCGCGCAGCGGGAAGGTATTCCGCTTTCAGTTCCGTGCGCAGGCGGCGGTAGGCGGGATAGACCTCATCGCGCACCGCAGCATTCCACGCAGCGGCAATCTGCGGGCGCGTGGCGGCGGGAACGGCTTCCGGAAATTCGCGCACGGGCGAGGTGAATGGCGATTCCTCAAGCTTTTGCGCGAGCAGGGCATCAATTTGCCCAATCATGTTGACGGTTGTCAGCCGCGTTTCCACCACCCCGCTGGCAATCCCCTCGCGGAAACGCAGACCGGCATTATCGAGCACCTTGGGGATCGTGCGCAATATAGCCAGTGCGGCGCGGTAATCGGCTTCGCTCTTGTACGGCAGCGAGCCACCCGCCGCGATGATCGAGGGAAATTCGACGTGGAGCCCGCCAAAATGATTGAGTGGGCGCACTGCTGTGAGCGCGAGGACATCGGGCTGGAAGAATTCCAGCTCCTGCCGCTTGTCACCGGCGAACACATCATACGAAATTTGCCGAGCCGGACTGAGCTTGGCCCTGTTGATTTTCACCAGAGCCGCCAGACTGCGGCGGGTGACGGCGGCGCTTTGCCGATCAAGGTCAGCGGTGAAGGTCTTGGCGAGCACAGCGGTATCAACAGGGGTGCCGCGATAGATCGCTTCGAGCGGACTCAGCGCCAGTTCGCCTTTCGAATCCTGGGCAAACAGCTCCATCAGCCGCTGGTCTTCGCTTTTTTGCACGGCCGCGCCGGGCTTGGCTGCCGGGTCAGCCGCGATTGGTGATGGGCTCGCCACCGCCCCGATTATAATTGCTAAAGCGGCGAATTTCAGCCCCATTTTCGTGTCCTGTACCATTTTGTGATGATGTATTTGGTGCCGCGCAGCACCGGTTCTCCGGCGTGCATCGTATTGACGTTCAGCGCGCCGTCGGGCTTGGCATTGTTCCACATCAGCAGCAATCCCGGTTGCGGCGGGATCGACATATGTGCGCGGGTAAAGTGCGTCTCGCCGCCTTCTTCGACCTCGTTGAGATAGATCATCGCGGTCCAGCAGCGCTGGCCGCCGTGCAGCCGTTCCTGTTTCCAGTAATCGGTGCGCGGCCAGAACCAATCATTATGCCCGCGATATTCCTGTCCCGGGGCATAGCGTTGGCCCTGAATGAATTCGCCGAACGTCGGATCGATCCCCAGGCAATCGTCAATCCGCCGCTCGACCATCTGGACGAGCGAATTGGACCGCTCGACATCGCCCGAATAGCTGGTGCGATAACCGGTGCCGAAGCCATGATCATAGGCGTGTGATGGCCGGGCAACTTCATCGATCAGCGCCATCATCGCGGCACATTCCCCGGCATCAAGGAAATTGCTGATCGTGAACATTTCCACAGCATCGCAGGGCACCCGGTAAACCCCCGGATCAGCGAGCAGCCGCGCGCGCACCTGTTCGCCTACGCGTGCGAGCGCCTTGCGATCAGGATTGGGGAGAACTTCCGAATTGGTGATCATTGCCGCGCAGTTTTACTTTGTCTGCCTGATTAGAGCCACTGGACCGCGCAGCAAGTCAAAAGGTGAGCGAACGAAGGGCCCCCGCCATTTCTGGCGAGAGCCCTTGCACTTGGCCCACTCGGCCAAAACAGTTACCAGAAGAAGTCGTAAATCACGTCTTCCACCTGGCCGTTGTAGATGTTCACTAACACGGCATCATCATAGTACCGCACCCAGCGATAGGGGCCATATGCCTGTGGCAAGCGGTACGTCCACGGGTTGTCGATGATGTAGTCCGAACCGAAGAACAGACTGTTCAGCGAAAAGCCGATCGACAGACGGCGATATGAATATCCGCGATAAGGCGAATAATAGTTGCCTAGCTGAAAGATCGAGCGGTTCTGGTTGCGATAGCCGTTCCAGTTATAACGGTTGTCGCGCCGCCAATCGCGGTTCCAGTTCTGGCTATAGCCGCCGTTCTGGTTGTAACCCCAGCTCTGGTTGTAACCGCGATTCTGGTTGTAGCCGTACCGCGTATTGTTATTCCAGTTGTTGTCGCGCCAGCCATCGTTGCCGCGCCAACCGTAATTGCTGCGCGCGCGGTCATCATGGCGCTCATCATCGCGGGCATCGTGCCGATCATGATCGTTGCCGCGCCAGTTGCCAGCCTGCCGCCCGCCTTCCGCGCCGCGATTCTGAAGAACGGCGCCCGGCTGCTGCTGAACGTTCCATCCGCGACGCTGCTCAGCTTGCTGCGTCTGAGGTTCTGGATGTGCATGCGGTACGGCCTCATCCTGAGCCTGAGCGCGCCGCTGCCAGCCGCTGCCATTCTGCGAACCGCCAGACCAGCCGCCGCTATTTCTGCCGCCCCAGCCGCCGCGAGATTCCGCCTGAGCCTGAGCCTGCGGTGCGGGTGCCATGACCACGGGAGGCGTAGGCTGCTCGCTGCGCTGCTGCCAGCCGCCTCGGCCCGCACCTTCGTTTCCGCCACGCGCGCCACCTTCATTTCCGCCGCGACCGCCGCCATTCCAACCGCCCTGCTGCGGGGCAACCTGCGTCTGAACTTGGACTTGAGCCTGTGCTTCGGTTGCTTGAACCTGAGGTTGCTCCCAGCCGCCACGTTGACCGCCACCCCGGTGCATTCCAGCACTTTCGTCGCCGACACTTTCATCGCCGGGCCGAGCCATTGCCGCGCCCGGCAAAGCCATAAAGGCAACCCCAGCCGCCAAGGCGGCCATTCCGCTCGATTTCAAGAACTGTTTCACGGCCATGACCGCCATACTCCATCCCATGCGCCACGACTCTCGCGGCGACTATGGAGTGATGGTTAATCCTGCCTCGCTGTCGGGAAACTGAATGAACCAGAATGTCTTTCATTCATGTTAGAGGGTGCTTTTCTGACAGTTAGCGCGTCAGTTTCTTGTACGCCAACCTGGTCGGCCGATCAGCCGCATCGCCAAGCCTGCGCCGCTTATCCTCTTCATAAGCCTCGAAGTTGCCCTCGAACCACTCCACATGGCTATCGCCCTCAAAGGCCAGAATGTGCGTCGCCAAGCGATCCAGGAAAAACCGGTCATGCGAAATCACCACAGCGCAGCCCGCGAAGTTCTCAATTGCTTCTTCCAGCGCCCGCAAGGTTTCCACGTCGAGATCATTGGTCGGCTCATCGAGCAGCAGCACGTTGCCGCCGGCCTTGAGCATCTTGGCAATGTGCACCCGGTTGCGTTCGCCGCCCGATAACTTGCCGACGTTCTTCTGCTGGTCCTGTCCCTTGAAATTGAACGCGCCAACATAGGCCCGCGTGGACA
>JANNZB010000533.1:0-1781 GCA_031410395.1 Novosphingobium sp. | reverse complement strand
GGCGGCGGCGGCCAAGGTTGGCCTGCTGGCTGAACCTGAACTCAAGCCGCAGAGCCAGTGGACGCTGCTCGGCAAAAAGAGCCCGCCGAAGCTCAACATCCCGGATATTACCCACGGCAGCGCGGTTTACGGCATCGATGTGAAGCTGCCCGGAATGGTCCACGCTGCGCTGATGCAGTGCCCGGTGCATGGCGGCAAGCTCAAGAGCCATGATCCCACCAAGGTGCTCAAAATGCCCGGCGTGCGCGCGGTTGTGGTGATCGATCCGGCGAAGACGGTGGGTTGGAAAGGCAAGACCGGCAGCACCTTCGGCTTTGCGGACAGCCTGTGCCAATCGGGCGTGGCGGTGATCGCTGACCACTATTGGCAGGCGCAAAAGGCGCTCGCCGCGTTGCCAGTTGAATGGGATTTGGGGGCGGGTGTTCAGTGGAAAGATGCCGATGCGATCTACGCCGCCGCGCGGGCGAAGCGCGATCTGGGGAAAGGCTCGGTCATTCGCAAGTTGGGCGATGTTTCGGTCGCCTCCGGCAAACGCGTGGTTGAAGGCGAATACAGCACACCATATGGTGAAAACGCCGCGCTTGAACCGCTCAACGCCACCGCGCTGGTCACTGCGGAAAGCGCTGAAGTGTGGTGCCCAACGCAGGATATGAGTCAGGCGTTTTGGGTAGTTGTTGATGAGACGGGATTGCCACCAGGCAAAGTGAAGCTGAACCAGACTTTCATCGGCGGGGCTTTCGGACGGCGCGGGCAGGGCGATGATGTGCGGATGGCGGTCGCAGTGGCGCGGCAGTTTCCGGGGAAGCCGGTGAAGGTGATCTGGAGCCGCGAGGAAACCTTCAGGCAGGGCCGTTTTCGCACGCCGGTGGTCACGAAAATGCGCGGCGTTCTTGATGACGTAACGGGCCTGCCGCAAGCCGTCACTGGCGATGTCGGCTATGTCGGATCGCGGGCGATTTTCCAGATGCCACTCGGTTTTTCGGACATGCCGTGGTTCAATAACGGCGTGATACCCAATGTGCGGCTGACATCGAGCGCGGTGCCGGTGAACGTGCTCAACGGGGCGTTCCGGGGGCCGTGTTACAACAGCCATGCCTTCGTGGTTGAGACGTTTATCGATGAATGCGCGGAAGCCGCGAGCATTGATCGCCTCGAATACCGGCTGAAGTTGCTGGCCGGCTGGGACAAAAGCTGGAGCGATTGCCTGCGCTCAGCCGCCAAGGGAATTGGCTGGGGCAAGGTGTTGCCCAAGGGGGAGGGGCTGGGGATTGCGATAAGCTGCTGGCCGGTCGCCAATGCGCACAATTCGGGCACGGTGATCGCCTGCGCGGCGCGGGTTTCGGTATCGAAAGCCGGCGAGATCAAGGTTTTGCAGCTTGATACCGCGTTTGATTGCGGGCGGATCGCCAATGCCGATGCCGCGCGGGCGCAGATCGAAGGCGGCACTTTGTTTGGCATGAGCGTTTGTCTGGGTGAGGAATTGTCGATCAAGGACGGCATGATCGTCGAAGGTAATTTCGACCAATACCAGATCGCCAAAATGGCCGATTGTCCGCAGGTAAACGTCCATTTCGATGCGCTGTCAGGTCACGAGCGGCTTGAGATTATTGGCGAGGCGGCGGTTGCTCCGGTGCAGGCGGCGATAGGCAATGCGATCAAGATGGCGGCGGGTAAACGGCTGCGGCAGACGCCGTTTCGTAGGGCGGATTTGCGCTGGACCTGAGTCCATCATTGCGATCACAATAAAGTAACTCGCTCCCCCGCGAAGGCGGGGGCCTCAG
>JANNZB010000532.1:0-2654 GCA_031410395.1 Novosphingobium sp. | reverse complement strand
GGCCGAATGGGTTACTGGGGCAGGCCCGGCTTCGGGCGCTTTGGCGGCTTCTACGGGCATGGCATGTGGGGATACGGTTTCAACGATCCCTGGTTCGATAACGGCTATGAAAGCTATACCGTCTATACCAGTGGCATCGGCCTGAAAATTATCCGCCGCGCCGACAATGCCCGCCTGTTCGAAGGCAAGGCCGAGGCGATCTCGACCTCCAACCGGCTGCAATATCTGGTGCCCAATCTGGTCGAGGCGATGTTTACCGATTTCCCGGGCCATAACGGCGAAACGATGCGCATCTCGATTGCCCCTGAAAAGAAGCGCAGATAAAACCTATTCGGCGTGCTGGGCCGGAGCATCTGCAGCTCGCTGCGCCCAGCCGCCCTTTGGTTTGCGAATAATCAAAACCAGTGGCGCGCAGACCATGCCCAGGACTCCAAGCAGCCAGAACGTGTCGGTATAGGATACCATCAAAGCCTGCCGCGCAGTTTCGCCAACTGCGCGTGCGGCGCCTTCGGCAGTTGTCAGATCGACATCCGGGCGCACCCAGTTCCATATCGGATTGTCCGGGGTCAAACCTTCGGTAAGCCGCGATTGCACCTTTGCCTCGTTGCGCGTGGTAACGAACTGCACGGCCGAAATCCCGGCGGCCGACCCCATATAGCGGATCAACGTCGATATTGCCGACGCCTCATTGTAATACCGGCGCGGAAGCGTTGCGAAGGTCGTTGTTGATAGCGGCACGAACATGAAGCTCATGGCAAAACCATTGAGGAAGCCCGACGACATCACGAGAATGGTGTCCGATTGCAGCGACAACGAACTCAGCGCAAACGACGACAAACCGCAGCCGAACAACCCGACAAACAACAGAACGCGCAGATCGGCGGTGCTTATTAGCCGTCCGACAATCAGAGTGGCGCAAAATGTACCGACCCCGCGCGGTGCCATGGCGATGCCGACATCAATAATTGGTTGTCCGAAAAGCCCCGCCAGCATCGGCGGCAAAACCGATATGCTGCCAAACATCAACACGCCGAGGACGAAGCCCAACCCGGTGCTGATTGCGAAATTGCGATCAGCGAAAATCGCGAAACGAACAAACGGATGCGCGGTTGTCGCGGCGTGAACTGCAAACAGGAACAGCGCGAGCACGCAGATACCGGCTTCGAGGCTGATCTCGGTTGAATGAAACCAATCGAGCGTCTGGCCGCGATCGATCATCATCTGGAACGCGCCAAGCCCCAATGCCAGCAGTGCAAAGCCGAACAGATCGAAAGGCCTTGGGTTATCGTCGCGAAACTCGGGCAGAAAGGTGGAAATGCCGATAAACGCCGCAACGCCGACGGGAAGATTGATCAGGAAAACCCAGTGCCACGAATAGTTTTCAGTCAGCCAGCCGCCCAATAGCGGCCCGATCAAGGGGCCAAGAATGAACCCCAGACCGAAAATCGCCATCGTCCGCCCGCGTTCCTCTGGCGGGTTGGTATCCATCATGATCACCTGGCTGATCGGGATCATCGATGCTCCGAACATGCCTTGCAGAAAGCGAAAAACGATCAGCTCACCCAGATTTGTCGAAATCCCACACAGCCCGGAAACGAAGGTGAACCCCACCACCGAAATCAGCAGCAGCCGCTTGCGCCCATAGCGCTCAGCCAGCCAGCCGGTGAGCGGCGTGGTGATCGCCATCGCAAGGATATAGCTGGTGAGCACCCAGGTAATCTGATCGCGCGACGCCGATGTCGTCCCCTGCATGTGCGGCAACGCGACATTGGCGATCGTCGTATCGACCTGATTCATCACCGCCGCCGCCATAACCGAAACGGTGATCATCGTGCGCCGCGCGCGCGGGAGATACTGCTGGGTCATTTACCGGGAAATCATGTTGAGGGCGCGGCACGTCCACCAGTGGATCCAAACCCGCCCTCACCGCGCGCTGTATCGTCGAGGTTCAACACCTCCACCCAGCGCGCCTGCACCACGGGCGCGAGCACCAGTTGGGCGATCCGGTCACCGCGCCGGATTGTGAACATGTCAGCGCCGTGGTTGATCAGGATCACCTTGAGTTCACCGCGATAGTCCGAATCGATTGTGCCGGGGGTGTTAGGCACCGAAATTCCGTGCTTGAGCGCGAGGCCCGAACGCGGGCGCACCTGAATTTCAAAGCCTGGCGGAATCGCCATCGCGAGGCCCGTGGCCACCGCATGGCGCGCGCCGCTGGCAAGATCGATATCCTCCGCTGCGAGCACGTCCATTCCGGCAGCGCCTTCGGTGGCATAGGCAGGCAGGCTTAGCCCCTGACCATGTGGCAGGACCTTGACCTCTACCGCGACAGCGTCAGTGCTTGGATTTGGCGTCAGCGTTGGCAGCGAGGGCATCGGCAATCCTTTCCATCAAGGCCATGGCGACATCGCCCTTCGGCATCAATGGCAAAGATTCAACCCCGGCGGCGGTGACGATGTGAACCTGATTCATTTCGCCGCCCATTACGTCCTTCGATACGTCATTGGCGACGATCCAGTCCGCCCCCTTGCGCGTGCGCTTTTCGCCGGCGTGCTTGAGCACATCGCTGGTTTCGGCGGCGAAACCGACAAGCAACCTGGGCTTCAACTGCCCTGCAGCGACCGAGGTGAGGATATCGGGGTTCTCGGTCAGCA
>JANNZB010000531.1:0-1938 GCA_031410395.1 Novosphingobium sp. | reverse complement strand
CGGGCGCGCGGGTTCATTTTTTCGACCGCGCCGAGCCCGCTGACTGCCGCTGTGGTACGCGCGGCGATTGGCATTGTGCGCAATGGTGATGATCTGCGTGAATTGCTAGCTGCCCGCATCAACCTTGCAACTCGCCTGCTTGGACCTTTGGGAGCCATTGGTAACGGCTCACCTATTCTGCCACTGGTGCTGGGCGATGACCGCCGCACGATGGCAGTCGCGGCGGCAATGCAGCAAAAGGGTTTTGATCTGCGCGGCATCCGCCCGCCGACGGTTCCCGAAGGCACCTCGCGGTTGCGGATCGTCATCACACTGAACGCTGATGAGGCCCAGATTGAAGCCCTCGCCCGCGCGCTGAAGGCCGCGCTGTAATGCGTCTGGTAGTCACCGGAACTGACACCGGGATTGGCAAAACGGTGCTTGCCGCCGCGCTCACCGGCCACCTCAAGGCGCGTTACTGGAAGCCGGTGCAAGCCGGGCTTGAGGGCGAGAGCGACAGCGAAGTGGTGGCGCGGCTGTGCGGGCTTGGCGCAGGCGCGGTGCTGCCCGAAACCTACCGCCTTAACACCCCCTGCTCGCCGCATCAGGCCGCTGCGATCGATGGCATAACGATTGACCCGGCGCGGCTCGCCCTGCCCGCTGGCGATGGACCTCTGGTTGTAGAAGGCGCGGGCGGGGTACTGGTGCCGATGGCGCCCGGTTTCCTCATGGCAGATCTTTTCGCCTTATGGGGCCTGTCAGTAGTGCTGGCGGCGCGAACATCACTGGGCACGATCAACCACAGCCTGATGAGCCTTGAAGCTTTGCGCGCACGGGATGTGGATGTCGCGGGGATTGCATTCATCGGCGATGCCAATGCCGAAAGCGAAAGGGTAATCTGCGCTGAGGGCAACGTGCAACGGCTGGGGCGGCTGCCTTGGATAGAGCGGTTGGATGCAAGAACACTGGCCGCCGAGTTAGGCGCGAACTTCGACTTGGCAGCCCTCAGTGGGCAGAAGTGATGGGCGAAACGCTTACTCCTTCCCTATCTCGTCATCCTGAACTTGTTTCAGGATCCATCAGTCCTTGGGCATTGTCGTCGGCTCTGACACGCAACGGAACCCTTTGCGCTTTTATGCGCGAACCGGGCGCTCAGGCACAATGGACCCTGAAACAAGTTCAGGGTGACGATGCGGATATTTCTAACGTGGGGCGCACACCATGACCCGCTCCCCCGTCTGGCATCCGTTTACCCAGCATGGCCTCGAAGAACCAACACCGCTGGTTACCCATGCGATAGGCGCGATCCTGCACACCGCCGATGGCCGCCGGGTGATCGATGCCATCTCAAGCTGGTGGGTGACGACGCATGGCCACTGCCACCCGCGCATTGTTGCCGCGATTGCCGAACAGGCGCAGCGGCTCGACCAACTGATTTTCGCCGGATGGACGCACGAGCCCGGCGAGCGACTGGCGGCGGAACTGGTCGCTTTGCTGGGGCTGCCCTATGCGTTTTACTCGGACTCAGGCTCCACGGCAGTTGAGGTCGCGCTGAAGATGGCGCTGGGTTACTGGGCCAATACCGATGAACCGCGCAGCCGGATTGTCGTGATGGAGCACTCTTATCACGGAGATACCATCGGCGCGATGAGCGTCGGCGCGCGCGGGGTGTTCAACCGCGCCTATGCGCCGCTGTTGTTCGACGTTGCGACGGTGCCGTTCCCCGCCGAGGGGCGCGAGCAAGCCACACTTGATGCCCTCGAAGCTGTGTGCCGTCAGCCAGATACCGCCGCTTTCATCGTCGAGCCTCTATTGCTCGGCGCGGGCGGGATGCTGATCTATTCACCCGATACCTTGCGCGAAATGCACGCCATCTGCGCGGCACACGGCGTGCTGTTCATTGCCGACGAAGTGATGACCGGCTGGGGCCGCACCGGCACGCTGTTGGCGTGCGAACAG
>JANNZB010000530.1:0-2997 GCA_031410395.1 Novosphingobium sp. | reverse complement strand
CAAAAAATTCGCCGCACTCACTGCCGCTATCGACAAGGCCCGCGCCGAAAAGGACGCCGCCGAACGCCGCTGGCTTGAACTCGCGGAACTGGCCGAGGGCTAAGTCCGTTCAACCGCGTGCCAGCGTCTCGGCGATCCGTTCGTCCACCCTGCGCTCAAGCATCGCCAGCGGCATTGCCCCTTCGTTCAGCACCTCGTGGAACCAAGGCAAACTGAACTTCGCCCCCAGCCGGTCCTGCGCACGCTGCCGCAGTCTGAGCCACATGTTATGCCCGATCTTGTAGCTGCATGCCTGTCCGGCCTGCGTGCAATACCGTTCCACTTCACGCTGGCTGCGCGGGCGCGTGAAGCCGATGGTTTCGACCATGTAATTGGTGGCCTTTGCGCGGCTCCAGCGCATCGAATGGATCCCGGTATCAACCACCAGCCGCGCCGCACGGAACAGGAATGATTGGAGGTATCCGGCATTATCGATGCCAGAATATCCACCCAGTTCGTCTGCCAGTTGCTCGGCATAAAGCGCCCAGCCTTCAGAATAGGCCGAATATCCGCCCCCGCGCAAAAGCAGCGGAATATCGTCACTGGTCTGGGCATAACCGAGCTGTAGATGGTGGCCGGGGATGCCCTCATGATAGGTCAGCGATGGCAGCTGATACTTCGGCCAATCGCCCACTTCTTTCAGGTTGATCCAGTAAATCGCCGGGCGCGAACCATCGAGCGGGGCGCGATAGTAATAGCCGTTCGACGCGCCATCCTGAATTTCTACCGGCACCCGGCGGATATCGAGCGGCTGGTTGGGAATTTTCTTGAACGCCATCGCCAGCTTGGGCCGCATCGCGGCAACCCCGGCATTAAGGCCGGCGATCAGCGCCGCCCGGCCTTCATCCGTCGCAGGATATAGCTGTTCGGGCGTCGAATTAAGCGCTGTCAGACGTTCGCCCACTGATCCCTTGGTATAGCCTGCCTCCTTGAGAATAAGGTCAAGCCGCGCCTGCAATTCGGCCACTTGGGCAAGTCCGATTTTGTGAACTTCGGCAGGCGAAAGGCTGGTCGTTGTTCCTTGGGCAAGCGCTGCGGCATAGATCGCATCGCCCTGCGGCAACCGCCACAGGCCATCACCGGGCCGTGAATGCGGGCGCAGGCGTTGCATAAGTGCAATTTGCCGGTCGACAGCTGGATAGACGTCATCGCGGACTATCTTTGCGGAGCGCGCAGACCAATCTCCGGCAATGCCCTTTGCTTCGGCACGCTTGGCGAGCGAGCGCACCATGCTGCTAACTTCCGGCGCGGGCGCGCGCAGCTTTTTCATCTGGCCGAGTGTCAGATCGACCGACCAGGCGGGCGCCAGAAAACCACGCGCCGCTTGTTCGCGCTGATACTCGCCGTTGTCATCAAGCGCGAAACGGAACGCGGAAAGCCGCGACAAATAAGCCTCGCAATCGGCGGAATTGGCAATCGAATGCTGGCTATCAAGGAAATCAGGCACGGAAAAATAGGCGCCGCCCTGCTGGAAAATCGGATAGGGCCGCTGGACAGAGCCGATGTCAAAACGATCGGCAAGCATCTGTTGTTCAAACAGATAGATTGCGTTTTCGCGATTGCGCCTGCCCGCAGGAGACAGTGCGTCCGGCGTCGTAGCTTTTAGCCCAACCAGCGCTTTTTGCCGCAGTTCCTTTTCAATGAAGCGCTGGCCCGCGCCATAATCATCCAGCCGCGATTTAAGCTGTGCCCGGGTGCCACGATCGAGGCCAATTCCCGAAGCCCGCTGCGGATTGAGCGCCAGTCCATCAAAGAAAATCCGGTCCATCAGCGCATAGAGCGCCTTGTCGCCGGGCGTCGCCGCCAAGGCCTCGCCCGGAAGCATGGTTGCAATCACCGCAGCACTACTCGCCGCCAGAAATTCGCGCCGCTCCATAAACCTTGTCCCCGCTGTCTGGTTTCAACCGAGACTTGATTGCATGCAGCCAGCGGCAGAACAAGCGTTGTTCGTCGATGAAAAACGTATTTCGGCCTTCTCTGCAGCATGGATTGTGCCGCGATCATTGCTGCCCTAACTTCCGATAAACCGCCTCGCGCAGTCGGTACAATTCAGGAGGCAAAATGGCTGTCAGCGGAATCTCCCAAACCGAACTGTTTGGCCATCCGCGCGGGCTAACGGTGCTGGCCACGTCTGAAATGTGGGAGAGATTTTCGTTTTACGGCATGCAGGCATTGCTGATGCTCTACATGACCAAATATCTGCTGCTGCCAGAACATGCGCGCGAGGTTTTGGGGTTGGCGGCGTACCGATCAGGCTTGTCGACCATTGTCGGCCCAATGACCGATCTGGCCTTTGCTGCGCAGACCTATGGCATCTATTCTGGCCTGCTTTACGGCACCCCGATGATCGGCGCGTGGATTGGTGACCGGGTGCTCGGCAAAACCCGCACGGTAACAATTGGCTGCCTGCTGATGTCTGCCGGACATCTGGCAATGGCGTCGGAAAAGCTGTTCCTTGCCGCGCTGTTGATGATTGTCATCGGGGCTGGCGGGGTGGTCGGCAACATGTTTGCGCAAGTCGGCCAGCTTTACGAGCAGGCCGATCAGCGCCGCATCCGCGCATTTGGTATCTATCTCATCACGCTCAACATGGGTGCCCTTGCCGCGCCGCTAGTGATCGGAACGCTGGGGGAGAAGGTCGGTTGGCACTATGGCTTCGGCGCTGCGGGCGTTGGCATGCTGATCGGCCTTGCCACCTATCTTCAAGGCCGCCGCCATCTGCCGCCCGATGTGATCAGCAAACGCGGATCAACAACAAAGCTGACCCGCCCGGAATGGCGGAAGATTGGCGCGATTGTGGTGCTGCTGGTGCCCTATGTGCTCTATAACATGGCGACTAATCAAGCTTACGGTCTGATGTATGTCTGGGCCGATACAGCGGTTAACCGCAAGGTCATGAGCTTCGAGATGCCGGTCACATGGATTGGCACGATGGACGGAATACTGACAATTCTGGGC
>JANNZB010000529.1:0-2164 GCA_031410395.1 Novosphingobium sp. | reverse complement strand
ACAGGATAAAGTCGCCGATGGAGACCTGTTCAATCTGCGGACGGGCGTCGAACAGGCGCTCGTCGATGCCCTCGAACCGGCCGCAGAGGATAGTGACGCCGGGGCCGCTGGCGAGGTCGCGGATGCGGGATTGGGTTAGGGGTGCGCCACGCGGGGTCATGGCAAGGATGGGGGCTAAAGGCTGGGCGACGATTGCGTGATCGACCGCAGCGGCCAGCACATCCGCCCGCATCACCATCCCCGCACCGCCGCCCGCAGGCGTATCATCGACCGACTTGTGCTTGTCGGTGGCGAAGTCGCGGATGTTGGCCGCGGTGCAGGACCACTTGCCCTCGGCGAGCGCCCGTCCCGCCAGCGACTTGCCGAGCGGGCCGGGGAACATCTCGGGATAGAGAGTCAGGATTTGGGCAGCGAAAGTCACGAACCTCGTCGCCGGTATGCCGTTTCAATCTTAGCGCCACAGACACCGAAAATCGCACCGATCAAGACGAACGGTGAAAGGCCAGCTGCGATCCAGATAACGCCCTTAGCTATACGCGTAAGCGCATCATGAAATGGGTAGTCCCGGAACAGGAATACAAAAATTGACGCTAGGACCACGTAGACCAGTGGCGGCAGAATAGATGCGATGATCGCTTTTCGTACCCAGTGCACGCGCCTGCGATGGGTGTGGCGAAGCGCCCAGAACGACGCCATCGAGAGCCCGAACACGATCGGTCCAAATTGCCAAGCGAGAAGTGCTAGCGATGTTGTTGTCGGCACGTCAAATCGTCCAATTCTCAACCTTCAACCCCGGCACATCGGCAAAGTCGGCTTCGTTGTTGGTGATCACCACCGCCCCGATGCTCAGCGCGTGCGCCGCCAGCAACCGGTCGAACCGCGCGCGCTTGAATGGCATCTTCGCATACGCTGCAGCTGCATTCGCATCGAACGGTTGGACCGGCACGATAGCGACGAAAGCAGCCAACGCCTCCGGAGTCGGCGGTTTGCCAAGTTCCATGCCCAGAACAATTTCAGCATAGCTGATTGCTGATAATCCCAGTTCGCCTGGAACACATTCTGCCATGCGATCACGGATTGCCGGGAACTGACCGGTCGTCGCGAAAACCGCGATGTCGGCGTCAACCAGGAACCCGATCACCGCTTCGGCTGCAACGAGCTTGGGCGCGGGTCGAAATCTTCGCGTTGGGTGGGGACATGAACCATGCCCGCAGCCTTACCCCAAAAGCTGTCGACGTCGATCTTCCGCTTCGGCGCATCGACGGGTTCGAACCGGAACGACATCGGCGCCTCGCGCACCACATTCATTTCGATACCTTCGGGCACATCCAACCCTTTCGGCAAGCGCATCGCGACTGAATTGCCGGACTTGAACGTCCGCGTCCTGAATTGTTCGCTCAATTTATCGCCTCCCGCTCGTCCAGTTCGGCAACCACGTCTTCCTTAAGCCAGCGCAAGGCGTCCCACGGATAGTGGCACCCCTTCTCGCCGAGCCACAGGACACGCGCAAGCAGCGCTTGCGCCGACGGTTCGACGTAAAGTTCCTTGACGCTGTCATCCACGACTGCCGGACCGGTGACATGGCAATAATAGCCCTGTGCACCGCGATAGGCATAAAGATGACCGTCGCTCCATCTGCAATAACTCATAGCCCCAGTTCCGTATACACATGGCGTATATACTAATTGGTGAAGGCACTGTCAATCACCACCCGCTCGCTCCATTCGGGCACGGCGTCGGGACGCATCGGGACCATGAAGCGTTTTTTGTCGGGGCGTTCGATTTCGATCACATCGCCTGCACCGAAGTTCTCGACCGCGACGACATGGCCCAGTGCATCGCCATCTGTGGACACGGCGGGAAGGCCGATCAGGTCGGCATGATAATACTCCCCCTCGCCGAGCGGCGGAAGGGTGTCGCGTGGCACAGTCAGGGCAGTCCCGCGCAGGCGCTCGGCGGCGGTACGGTCGGGGATTTCTGCGAAGCGGGCGATATTACTGCGCAGCGACTTCAAGGTCAGCGCGCCGTCGTTGAAGCTTTTGTACCCCGACAGGTCATCGGTGAAGAGTTTCAACTTCACCTCGCCGCCCACGCCATGCGCGCCGGCGATGGCGGCGAGCGTGACAGGGCGGCGCGGGTCCAAGGCTTAGGCCTCAGCCGTCTT
>JANNZB010000528.1:0-2230 GCA_031410395.1 Novosphingobium sp. | reverse complement strand
AGCAGATGAAGCCAGTGACCGTCATCGGCCCCTTGACCATGCGCGGCAGCACATCGCCGACATTGACATCTTCCCAATAACGCGGGATCGCGCCGCGAACTTCCTCATTGGCATAAAGGTCCGAGAACGACTGAAGCTGCTCTTCGGTGAAGGGCTCCACACGGCCGCGGGCTTCGGTGTACTTGGTGCCGCGCTCGCGCGCTTCGTCACGGTCGGTGCGGAAAACCCATGAGTCCGCGCCAGCAACCTGATCGCCATGCTGATTGAAGAAATCGACGTGGTAAATCTGCTGGAAGCTGCGTCCGGCGAACTTGGTCTGATGCTCGACCAGATCCTTGAGGTAAGCCACCGCACTGATCGTGTCATTGCGCAGCACCGGCTTCTGCCAGGTCCAGTCAGACCCGGCCCACATCGCGTGAACGCCCGAAAGGCCGCCGCAATAGCCCGAGATGATCCGGCTGGTGGTGAACAGAAAGCTGGGGAGCGCAACAAGGCTGCCGTACTTGGTCTTCGCCGCATAATCGGGATCGCACCACAGCGGGTTATCATCGCCGATGCCGTGGGCATAGTGGCGGATGGCATCGCGGGTGGCTTCATAGTTCCACGGCTCGACGGTGTTTTCAATCTTCACGCCGATGCGCGAACGCAGGGCGTCGAGACCTTCCTCGGTGATCTTGGGGAATTTGTTGGTGGACATTGTTTTATCTCCTGAAAGCGTTGAAATTAAGTGGCGGCAGCGAGTTTTGCAGCCTCGCGGTCGCGCAGCATTTTGCGGTGGACTTTGCCCGCCGGGTTCTTGGGCAGTTCATCGACGAATTCGACGATCCGCGGGAATTCGTGCTGGGCCAGCCGTTCGCGAGTGAAGGTCTGTAGCTCCTTGACCAGTTCTGGGCTTCCCGCACAGTTGGCAACAACGAAAGCCTTGACCACCTGCCCGCGCTCCTCATCGGGTACGCCAATAACGCCGCATTCCAGCACGCTTTCATGACGCAGCATAGTGTTTTCGATTTCAACCGCAGACATCGTCCAGCCCGCCGAAATAATCACATCGTCGGCGCGGCCGCAGTGATAGAAATAGCCGTCGGCATCAATCTTCGCGCGGTCCTTGGTGCTCATCCACGCGCCGCCACGCCACAACATCAATTCGCCGATTTCACCGGGGCCGCAAGCGATGCCATCGGCGCGCTGCACTGCCAACTTCTGGCCCGGAACCGCTTTGCCGAGCGAACCCGGCTTGACGGCAAAATCTTCCGCGCCTGGAAAGTTGACCAGCACCACGCCAATCTCGGTCGTGCCATACATCGAGCAGACCGGAACCTTGAACGTGGCATCCACCCATTCAAGCGTCGCCGGATCAATCGGCTCGCCAGTGTAGCTGAGCTTGTCGAAGTGGAATGTGTAGTTCGCGCCCGCACCGCTGTTTTTCATCATGCGATAGTGGGTGGCGGCGGCGGACATATTGGTGATGCGGTAATCGCTCAGCGCCTTCATCAGCCGCACCGCATCGAAGCGTCCGGCGAAAGTTCCGGTGGTCACCCCCATCGCCAGCGGTGCGAGCGTGCCGTGCCACAGCCCGTGACCCCATGCCGGGCTCGAGGGGCAGAAGAATTCGTCTCCGGGGCGGATGCCGGTGCCATAGAGCGCGGCGAACATCAGCGTAACCAGCGTGCGGTGCGAATGCTTGACCGCTTCGGGCAGTTCACGTGTGGTGCCGCTGGTATACTGAAACACGGCCATGTCGTTGGCCCTGGTTTTCGGCGTGTAGCTAGCGGGATAGCGCTTGATCTCTTCAAGCAGGCCTTGGTCAGCAACGACCACGCGCGGGCCATCTGAACAATCCTGCGCCACTGAACGCGCAAGATCAGCCTTTTCAGCATTGGTGATGAGGATCGCCGGCTGACAATCATTAACCCGCAGCTTCAGCGCGTCGGGGCCAAACAGCGTGAACAGCGGCACCGAAATCGCGCCCGTCTGCATCGCGCCGAACAGGCAGACGTAAAACGGCAGGCTCGGTTCGAGCATGAAGGCGATGCGGTCACCCGGCTTTACGCCCTGGGCGTCGAGCCAGTGGGCGAACTGCGCGGCACCCGCTGCGATGGTATCGAAGCTCAGAATCTCGTCCGGCCCTAGGCCATTTGGACCATCAGCATGAGCAATCCGAACCGCGGCGCGACCCGAGTCATCGGCGTGGCGGGTAATGCATTCATGCGCGATGTTGAGGTGCTCACGG
>JANNZB010000527.1:0-2466 GCA_031410395.1 Novosphingobium sp. | reverse complement strand
CGCGGGCTCGCGGCGCTACACAGCACCTATTGGGGTATGGGAGCACGAACGCATCGCGGGCTTGGATGGGTGAAGCAGTGGGCCCCTTCGCAGGGCTGGCAGGTCGGCCTGCGCAAGCGTGTGCCTATCGGATTGAGCCGCACGGGCGGCGGTATCGCGACTTCAGTTCAGGCGATGAGCGGCGATGAGGTGGTCAATCTGTGGGCCAAGAATGTCACCACGCTCGCGCATGGCCCGCAGATGCTGCTGCATGGCGATGCCCATATCGGCAACGTCTATGTCCTCCCCGATGACTCCACCGGCTTCCTCGATTGGCAGGTCGTGCGGCGCGGTAACTGGGTGCAGGATGTCGGATATTTCCTCGTCGGATCGCTGAAAGTTGAGGATCGCCGCGCGCACGAACGCGCCTTGCTCGATATTTACCGTGATGCCCTGCAACTGCCCGGAACTGACCTGCCAACGCGCGAGGAGATGTGGCTGCGCTATCGCCAATCTCCCGCCTATGGCCTCGCCATCTGGCTTTCGACGCTCGGCACCGATGGCTGGCAGCCGCATCCCATCTCGCTGGCCTTGGCTGATCGCTACCCAGCGGCCTTGGTCGATCTTGAAACGGTCAAAGCACTGGGGTGATTTGTTGGCGTGAAGTGCCACCTACTTGCGCCGGTAACGCGTCGCCGTCAGCCGATCAGACACCGCACTGGTCTTGCTGTCTATCCAACCGGCGCCGCGTAAATGATTGCGTATGTCCATGTCACCAAATCCCGCAGCCTTGCCCTTGGGATAGACGCACCACAGGAAGCGGCCATCTGCGAGCGTCATCGCGGCATCAAGGCTCGCCGGACCATCGATGATCGCGATAATCAGCGCGGCATCATCGGCATTTGCCGCGCGGTGATGCCCGGCGAGTGCATCGAGCAGGGCTTCATCATTGGTTTCGCCAATCAGCAACGCGGGGCTTGCGCCGCCGATGCCCAACTTGCTGGCAAGACTGGGGAGCGGCCGCGCCAAGGCCTCAGCCCACTTGACTGCCTCTTTTGCACCGAGCGAAGCCACAAGCTGGCCTTGCGGCGTTTTCAGCACCAGATCATCACCCTGCGCGGAAAAAGCACTTATCGAAGCACGAGGAATCCGCGCCTTGACTCCGCCACGCAGGATGATTTCATGCGGTTCGAGAAGCACCTTCGCTACGCCCGACTGACCAGCCCACTGACATTGCCCGCTTGCCTCACGCCCCATCGTAACCTCCTTGGATCGCTCGAAAGCCTACGCGTGGTGCGCAAAAGCAAGAGCCGGATTATTGCCCTGTAAGCATTGCGCGTTCTGGTGATTGGTCTACCCTCTGAGATCATCGCAGATCAACCCGTCGTTCATCGCCGGACCAAGGACGCACCATGCCTGCATCAAAGAAAGCGCCTCCGAGGGACCCGGCAAGTTACCGCACGCACCTGCTGGCCGGACTGGCCGCGATAGCCGCTGCCTGCTTCGTGTTCCTCAAGATCTGGTCCGAGGTGGCCGAACATGATCCGCGATCACTCGACGCGTCAATCTTGCTATCCATGCGCGTGGCTGGGCATCCGAATATTCCGATTGGCCCCGCCTGGCTGCGCGCGATGATGATCGAGATTTCAAGCCTTGGCGGCGGTACGGTATTGACCCTGCTGCTGTTCGGCGCATGCGGGTTTCTGACCATAAAAGGCGCAGCGAAAAGGGCGCTGTGGGTGGCAGGCGCCGTGCTCAGCGGCAGCCTAGCCGTCACCCTGCTCAAGCATTTGTTCGGGCGGCCAAGGCCTGAATTAATCGACCATCTGGTCGGCACCCAGACCTTGAGTTTCCCCTCAGGCCATGCGGCCAATTCGGCACTGGTTTACCTTACGATCGCGGCGCTGGCGAGCGATCATGAACCAAGCCGCCCGGCACGCATCTACCTGCTGGCAGTAGCGATAATGCTAACCCTGATGATCGGGATGTCCCGAATCTATCTTGGCGTTCATTGGCCGAGTGATGTGCTGGCTGGCTGGACCTTCGGCGCAGCCTGGGCACTAATCTGGAGGCTGGCCGCCACGCATTACAGCTAGGCCGCCGTCACCCCATCAGCGCTTTCACGCAAGCCACCACATCGGCCGGCTGCACCAGAAACGCATCTTCAAGCACTTTGGCGAAAGGCACCGCGCTGTATGGTGCGCCGAGGCGGCGAACAGGCGCTTTGAGCTTGCCGAACAGTTCTTCCTGAATGGTTGCGGCGATTTCTGCGCCGGGGCCGAAGCTGCGCACAGCCTCGTGCACCACCACCGCGCGGCCGGTCTTTTCCACCGACGCGAGGACGGTTTGCTTATCCCATGGTGAAATGGTGCGCAGATCGATGACTTCGGCAGAAATGCCCGCTTCAGCCAGTTCTGCTGCCGCCTGATAGCAAGCGAACATCATGGACGAATAGGAGATCAGCGTCACGTCAGTACCGGGCAAAAC
>JANNZB010000526.1:0-1659 GCA_031410395.1 Novosphingobium sp. | reverse complement strand
CTGCTCGCGGGTCGAAAGCGTCAACACAAACCCGCGCCGTCCTTCGGCATCGACCGTCTGTCCGCACAACCGCCCCGGCATCTGCCGCACGAACTTATCCCGGCATCCGAACAGCCCAAGGTAGGGCCCGCCAAAATTTAGTCCGACGCCAATGGATTGCCCCTCGCCCACCACGATATCCGCGCCGAGATGCCCCGGCGCTTCGATCAGCCCGAGCGCTACCGGTTCGGTCACCATTGCAATCAGCAGCGCGCCATGTGCGTGCGCAGCTTCAGCGATGGCCGCCAGATCAGGAATTCGTCCGAGCACATCGGGATATTGCACCACGACGCAGCTCGTTTCGCCATTGATGCTGGCGATCATCGCAGCGTCGTCTGGCTCGGCGCTAAGCTCGGGCAGATGCACATCGAGCACATCGCCTGTAAACTTCGCCATCGTGGTTGCAGTGCCGATGTAATGCCCATGCAAACCGCCCGAAAGCACCGCCTTGCCGCGCCGCGTGATCCGCCCCGCCATGGCAATCGCCTCCCAGCAGGCTGTCGATCCATCGTACATTGATGCGTTGGCAATGTCGGTACCAAGCAGCCGCGCAACCTGCGTCTGGAATTCAAACAGAACCTGCAAAGTGCCCTGCGCAATCTCCGGCTGATAAGGCGTATAGGCGGTAAGGAACTCTCCGCGCTGGATTAAATGATCGACCGAAGCCGGAATGTGATGGCGATAGGCCCCTGCCCCGATGAAAAACGGTGCGGCTCCGGCGCTGAGATTCCGCGCTGCCAGCGCCCCCATATGCCGCTCAACCGCCATCTCGCTGGCGTGCATCGGCAGACCTTCGATGGGTCCGGAAAGCCGCGCAGTGGCGGGTACATCTTCGAACAGGGCATCGACATGGTCCACACCGATTACGCCAAGCATTTCCGCGCGGTCGGCAGGGGTTAGTGGTAGATATCGCATTGTTTTTCCTTAATACCTCCCTGCAGTGGAGGGGAACCACGAAGTGGTGGAGGGGCACGGGCTGTTGCTCCTGACGGCGAAAGGGAAGGACCACCGGCCTGTGTCCCTCCACCACCCTGCGGGTGGTCCCCCTCCCCTTCAGGGAGGAATTACAACCCCTTGATAAATTCCGCGTAGCCTGCCTCGTCCATCAAACTGGCAAGATCGCCCGCATCGGAAAGCGCGATGCGGAACAGCCAGCCACCCGTTTCCGCGTCAGTATTCACCAGCTCTGGCGCATCACCGAGCGCGCTGTTCACCGCGCTGACCGAGCCGGACACCGGCGAATAAACGTCGCTTGCGGCTTTAACCGAATCGACGACGCAGGCGCTGTCGCCTTTGTCGAATGTCGCACCCTCGGCGGGGAGATCGACATAGGTGATGTCGCCCAGTTGGCCTTGGGCATAGTCGGAAATACCGACGGTTCCGGTGTCTCCGTCAACATCGATCCATTCGTGATCCTGGGTAAAATAACGCGGCATGGGGCAGCTCCTCAGCGGTGATAGCGGTGGGGGACAAAGGGCATGGGGACGACGGTGGCGGGCAAACGCTTGCCGCGCATATCAATTTCCAGCGCGGTGCCGGGGGCGGTCAGGCCCACGTCAACGTAGGCCATGGCAATGGGGCCTTCGAGGCTGGGCGAGAACCCGCCTGAAGTGACCCGGC
>JANNZB010000525.1:0-3855 GCA_031410395.1 Novosphingobium sp. | reverse complement strand
CCAGCCATTCGGGCTGCTGGCTGAGAGACGGTGCGGGCACGACGCAGGCGTGTCCCAAAGGGCAAGCGATCATGGCGGCGGCGGATACTCCTCTGCTGTTGCTCAACGCGCCGCTGATCGCCAGCCGCCTTGGATATCCCGATCTGTCGGGGCTCGATTTGCTTGAGCTTTTTGCTTTCGTTTATCCCGCACGTTTCGTTGTGCCGACACCCAAGGGGCTCGCGCATACGCTCGGGCTTGATGAACCCAGCGACGATGCGGGTGTCCCCGCGCTGCTCCAGCAGGCCGCGGGAGCACTCCTCGAAGTCTGCGAGGATGAAGCTTGGGCGGAGCGTGAAGGCGCATGGACTTCGCTGCAATCGCTCACCCGATTGCGCTGGCCATGGGCACCGCTGCTCGGCCCGCGATTGCGCAAACCGGAACGCAATGAGCGCTGGCTTTTCGCGCGCTTGCCCGAATGGGAAGAGGCACCTGAACGTCCGCAACCGGCGCAGGTCTTGCTTGATGCGGACGAAGTGCAGCGGCGGCTCGCTGCGCTCACAGGTGCCCAGTCGGAACCGCGCCCGGGCCAGCAGACATATGCTGCCGAAACAGCCCATGCCTTTGCTCCTCGCGAACGGGCCAAGGGCCCCCATGTGTTGCTGGCGCAGGCGGGAACCGGGATTGGCAAGACGCTGGGCTATCTGGCACCGGCATCGCTGTGGGCGCAAAAATCTGGTGGAACAGTCTGGGTTTCAACCTTCACCAAGGCGTTGCAGCGCCAGATTCGGCGCGAGAGTCGCCGGGCTTGGCCCGCGACCCGTCCCGATGGAACACCGCCGGTTGTAGTGCGCAAGGGCCGCGAAAATTACCTGTGTTTGCTGAATCTTGAAGATGCCTTGCAAGGTGGTTTCTCAGGTCGTGCGGCGATCGTTGCGCAACTGGTCGCGCGCTGGGCGAGCTATAGCCAGGACGGTGACATGATCGGCGGCGATCTACCCGGCTGGCTCGGCACACTGTTCCGCCAGCGCGGGGTAGCTGCCTTGACGGACCGGCGCGGTGAATGCGTTTATGCCGGCTGTCCGCATTACCGCAAATGCTTCATCGAACGCGCTGCCCGGGCATCGGCGCAGGCCGATCTGGTGATCGCCAACCATGCGCTGGTGATGGTCAACGCTGCGCGCGGACGCGACTATGCCCAGCGCCCGACGCGCATCGTTTTCGACGAAGGTCACCACGTTTTCGAAGCCGCCGATTCAACCTTCGCCGCCGCGCTCACCGGCGGCGAGTTGATTGAACTGCGCCGCTGGATCGTCGGACCCGAGCGTGGATCGAAGGGGCGGCGACGCGGCCTCGCGGCAAGGCTTGCCGATGTTGCGAGCTATGACGAAGCAGGGGGCAAGGCGATTTCCGCCGCATGTTCTGCCGCAGAAGCCCTGCCCGGTGATGGCTGGTTGCAACGCTTGGTAGAGAGCATGCCGTCAGGACCGCTGGAAGAGTTGCTCGCGGCGGTGCGTGCAACAACCTATGCCCGCGATGAGAGCGGCGGACAGGAAGCGGGTTACGGGCTGGAGACTGAAGCGGCGCAGCTCGACGGGCCGTTCATAGAGGTTGCGGGCGCAGCGCAGGCTGCGCTAGCTGAACTGCGCAGTCCGCTCATTCGGCTCGGCATGCGGCTCGAGGCAATTCTGGCCGAGCCGCCCGATTGGCTCGATGGCGCAGGCCGCGCCCGAATCGAAGGCGCACGCCATTCACTTGGCTGGCGGATTGACACCCTGGCTGCGTGGGAATCACTGCTCGGACGGCTCGGAGGCCCGGCGGATCCTGATTTCGTTGACTGGCTGGCAGTGGACCGCAACGATGCCCGCGAATTTGATGTCGGCCTTCACCGGCATTTC
The DNA here is from genome assembly GCA_031410395.1 of Novosphingobium sp. Lineage (GTDB taxonomy): Bacteria > Pseudomonadota > Alphaproteobacteria > Sphingomonadales > Sphingomonadaceae > Novosphingobium. Next base: position 1,978 of record JANNZB010000525.1, on the reverse strand, counting down.
GTCGATCCGATGAAGCCCTTTGCCTCGGTGGTGCTCGAACCTGCACACGGCGTAGTGCTAACCAGCGCGACGTTAAGGGATGGCGACGATTGGGAAGCGGCGGTTCTGCGATCCGGCGCACAACACCTTGATATTGCGCCGCGTTTGTCGCTGTCAGAAAGCCCGTTTGACTATGCAGAGCAGGCCGAAGTGCTTATCGTCACTGATGTGACCAAGGGCGACGTGTCGGCACTTTCCGCTGCCTTTGCCCGGCTGATAGAGGCTTCGGGCGGCGGCGCGCTGGGGCTGTTCACCGCTATCCGCCGCCTGCGTGCGGTGCATGGCCGAATTGCCGATCGGCTCGCCCGCGCAGGGCTGCCGCTTTACGCCCAGCACGTTGATCCTATCGACACCGGCACACTGGTCGATATTTTCCGCGACGATCCACGTGCCAGCTTGCTCGGTACCGATGCCTTGCGCGATGGGGTCGATGTTCCCGGCCACAGCCTGCGTCTGGTGGTGATGGAGCAGGTGCCCTGGCCCAAGCCTTCGATCCTCCATCGGGCGCGGCGCGCTGTTCAGGGGGGCTCCGCCTACGATGACCGAATCATCCGCGCGCGTTTGGCACAGGCGTTTGGCCGCCTGATCCGTAGCCGCGATGATCACGGGGCTTTCGTCGTGCTGTCGGCGGCTTTTCCCAGCCGCCTGCTGTCTGCATTTCCGCCCGATACGCCGGTTACACGGCTTACGCTTGAGGAAGCTTTACATCGTGTATCGCTGCGTGCTTCTGCGGCTGCAATGCACATCGAAACCGCCAACCCATGAAGCTCCTTGGCCTGTTCCGCCATGCCAAGTCAGACTGGCACGATGCCCGCGCGCGCGATTTTGATCGCGGACTCAACGCGCGCGGCCGCAAGGGCGCCGCGCTGATGGGGCGGCACATTTTTGAACATGGCGAACCTTGGCAGCGCATCGTCGCTTCGCCCGCGGTGCGCGTGACCGAAACCATTGAGCTTGCTTCTGCGGCGGTGGAGCGGACAATCCCGGTGCAATGGGATCGGCGGATATACCTCGCCAGTTCGGTCAATCTGATCGACGTGCTGCGCGAAACTGATAATCAGATCAGCAGCGTGATGATGGTCGGCCACAATCCGGGAATCGAGGACGTGATTTTCGATCTGGTGCCAGATGATGGCACCTGCCCCTTGCGTGCGCTGGTCGAATCGAAGTTCCCGACAGCCGCTTTTGCCGTGCTGGAATGTGACATCGAAAGCTGGAATGATCTGCACGACGGTTGCGCCAAGCTGGTCCACTTGATGCGGCCAAGGGATCTTGACGCGGCGCTGGGGCCAGAATTGCTCGATTGAGGTCGGGACGAAACCCTACGATTTCAGATACTTTGTGATTTTGAACCAGGTTCAGGATAATGATGCAGGAGCGTTTGCCCTGATTCTAACTGGCAAGCGCCGCCGCCAACCTGTCTCTGATTGCCGCCAGCCGCTGAACCGAAAATCCTCGATCAGCCTGCGCAGGCACTGCGATTGGAGCGGCAGCACTTTCGCCACTCCCCCCCGAAAGCACGCCCTTGGCACCTTTCAGTGTATAGCCTTCACGGTGGACAAGGCGGTCAATCGTTTCGACCATGGCAATGTCTTCGGGGCGATAGTACCTGCGTCCACCGCTACGTTTTAGCGGCTTGAGCATGGGGAACTGCTCTTCCCAGTACCGCAGCACGTGCTGGCGAATGCCAAGCGCATCACCAACTTCGCCGATGGTCCGCAGCGCCCCGGGGTCCTTATTATCGGTGAACAGGTGCCCCACTGAATCGCTCATCCTTTGGCGACGCGCTCCTTGAGCAGCTGGCTGGCGCGGAAGGTCATCACCCGACGCGGGGTGATCGGCACCTCGACGCCAGTTTTGGGATTGCGGCCGATCCGTTGCGTTTTATCGCGCAACAGAAAGGTGCCGAAGCCCGAAATTTTTACGTTTTCACCAACGG
>JANNZB010000524.1:0-4554 GCA_031410395.1 Novosphingobium sp. | reverse complement strand
GCGAACTTGGCATGACGCCGTACGAAATGATGCTGAGCGAGAGCCAGGAGCGGATGCTGATGGTGCTCAAGCCCGGCAAGGAGCCGATGGCTGAGGCGATCTTCAAGAAGTGGGAACTCGATTTCGCGGTGATCGGCGAAGTGACCGACACCGGCCACATGGTGCTGACGTGGAAGGGTGAGGTGGTCTGCGATATACCGCTCGGCCCGCTGGCGGAAGATGCGCCGCTGTACGATCGCCCGGCCCTCAGCCTGGCGGAATACAAGGTCTGGGCCAATGTCGCGCCACTGGGCGATGTGCCCGAAAGCACCGATATCGGCGCGGACCTGCTCAAGCTGATGGCCTGTCCCGATCTCGCCAGCCGCCGCTGGATCTGGGAGCAATATGACAGCCAGGTCGGCGCGGACACGATGCAGAAAAGCGGCGGCGACGCGGCGGTGGTGCGGATCCATGGCAGCAAGAAAGCGCTCGCCATGACCACCGACTGCACCCCGCGCTATGTCTATGCCGACCCCTACGAAGGCGGCAAGCAGGCGGTGGCGGAGACTTACCGCAATTTGTCAGCTGTCGGGGCCAAGCCTTTGGCCATCACCAATTGCCTCAACTTCGCCAACCCCCAGCGGCCCGAGATCATGGCGCAAATCGTCGAGGCGCTGCGCGGCATGGGCGATGCCTGCCGCGCGCTGGACTACCCGATCGTGAGCGGGAATGTGTCGCTGTATAACGAGAGCAGGGCGACGGGGGGTGGCTCTGCCATCTTGCCGACGCCGTCGATTGGCGGGGTTGGCCTGATGGACGACCATGAAAAGATGGCGACGATTGCGTTCAAAGCTGAGGGAGACTCAATTCACCTCATAGGTGGCAAAACATCACACCTCGGGCAATCGTTGTGGTTGCGCGAACTGCATGGGCGCGAAGATGGATCACCACCGCCAGTTGATCTTGACCTGGAACGGCGGGTTGGTGAGCTTATCCGCGCCGCAGTCGATCAAAATCTGGTGAACGCCGTCCACGATGTTTCAGACGGTGGGCCGCTGGTAGCATTGGCGGAGATGGCGCTTGCAGGAGCGAAAGGGGCTTACGTAGAAATCGACTGGTTGGTCGATGAGGGTCGCCCCGGCTATCCTGTCACCAACGAAGCAGAGACAAAAAAGGACTTGGCAGGCTGGATGTTTGGCGAGGATCAAGGGCGTTTCATTGTCACTATCCCGGATTCGACGGGCAGCAAGCTACGTGAATTGTGCACCCAGTTTGATGTGCCGTTTGAAGGTCTTGGCAGAGTAGATGGTGGAAACCGATTGCTGATCGGTGCGCGAGCCGAGTTGCCACCTCCGGTATACGAAGTCCCCCTCACCGCCCTGCGCGAAGCGAGCGACAGCTTTTTCCGCGACTGGATGGAAAGCTGAATGGCCGACCTTTACCTCAAGGCTCTCGAATCAGAACGCCGCCAGCTGTGGGCAACATGCCGCCTGAAAGGCTTGGCCAAAGGTACGCCCGAGCGGGTGCGGATTGCGGAACTGGATGGCCTTTTGAAAGACCATAAAGACAAAGCAAAGACTAAGCGTTGAACCTTGCTCAGGCCGCCTTCGACAGCAAGTCATAGGGATTGATCCCCATTTCCCGCCACACCCGGTGCGCTTCGGCATAATGTGCCGGCAGGGTGATGTTGAGCCGGCGGCGCACTTCGTCAATCGGCAAAGGCAGCAGTTCAAGGATCGGCAGTTCGATGATGCGCGGGCAAGCCTTGCCCAGGCGGTGGCCTTCGCGCACCGCACGCAGCACCGGGGCCTTGCTCTTGACTTGGTTCTTGATGTCAAACACCCCCGCATAGCCAATGAACAGGTGCGCGAGCGTTGGCTGCTGACCATAGGTAAAGGTCAGCACGCACTGTTCGCCCAGCGCATCGCGTCCATAGCCGGTGAGGATGTGCATCATGTCATGGCTGTCACGCATACGGTTGAAGTACCACTGGAAGCGGTCATCAAAACGCGGGCGATCACCGAGGAATGTTTCAAATTCGTCGACCAACCCAGCCGCCGAAAGGCCTTCCTTCTCCATAAAATCGCAATAAACATGGGCGAGTGAGCCCTCTGGCATGCGGCGGAGCGTAGCATGATCATCAAGGATCGAAGGCAGATAGGGTTCGGATACGAACAGGGCCTTGCCGGCATTGCTCTCACAGAACTTGCGCGCGGCTGCTTCAACGCCCTTCCACGGCAGTGCCTCAAAGATCGGAAACACCAGCGTGGTGTCTTCCTTGTTCTTCACAAGCGCGCGGAAATAGCGCCATGCCTTGGGCAGGTCATAACGGAATTCTGGACGGCCGGGAATGAGGAATGGAACATTTGCCTGCGCCGGAGCGGCGGCGGCAAATTCGCAAGGGGATGCCTGCATATCCATGATCGGTCAGGTGGCATTTACTGACATTAATGTCAATTGCTGTTGCATCGCTTATTCCTACACCCAATCTTCGCGCGGAATGTTTAGCAGTTGCAACACGCCGGTCAGATCGACCCGATCAATCCAGCCATGCGCTGCGGCGCGCGCCTTTGGCTTAGCGTGGAAGGCGATGCCGTAACTCGCCGACTCAAGCATCGGAATATCATTCGCGCCGTCACCGGTGGCGAGACTGGAGCGACCGGCGCGACTGCCAACCGCTGCCCGTTCGCTATGCTCAACAAGCGTCTTACGCTTAACCTCACTGTCAACGATCCCGCCGATGAGACCGCCGGTAAGCTTGCCACCGACGATTTCCAGCCGGTTGGCGACGACGTGTTCAAAACCCAGTTGCTCGGCCACCGGATCGGCAAACTGATGAAAACCACCGGTTACCAGCACCGTGCGGCAGCCCTTCGCCTTGAGCGTCTCGACCAGCACTTTGGCGCCCGGCATTGGCGCAATGCGTTCGGCGAGGCACTGGGCGATCGCGCCCTCATCAAGCCCGGCCAGCAATGCGACACGCTCACGCAAGGCGCTGGCGAAATCGAGCTCACCCTGCATCGCACGTTCTGTTATCGCGGCGATTTGCGGTCTTATCCCGGCGTAATCGGCCAGTTCATCGATACATTCGGCAGCGATCATGGTCGAATCCATGTCGGATACGAAGACACCGGGCAGCAAGGGTACGTGATCGGCGATCAGCATGTCGCATGGGTTGAGGTGGGCTTCCAGAACGCTTCGAAACTCTGCCCAGTGGTGTTTGTCGGCGAGACCAGCCTTTAGCTGCACCACGCCGCTGGCAAGGTCTGAGCGCTCCACATCCATGCCTTGCACCGCCAATGCCGCCTGCGCGGCTTCAAGATTTGCGGACAGCGCGGTGTGATCTGCTATCAGCCGGGCAATGAGCACTGGGGATTCCTTGACTGACTCGGCAGATGTTCTGCCGCCGCTGGCGCTCATCGCAGGGCCGACCGCGAGCGGCAAGAGCGATCTCGCGGTGCGGCTTGGCTTGAAGCTGGCGGAGCGGGGAAATCGCGGCGTGATCATCAATGCCGACTCTGCGCAGGTTTATACTGATCTTGCGGTGCTGAGCGCCCGGCCTTCCATTGAGGATATGCAGGAGATCGAACATCGCTTGTTCGGAACGTGGGACGGAGCGCAGGCCTGCTCTGCTGCCGATTGGGCGGCGGCTGCGGCGCAGGAAGTGGCAGCGGTACATGCTGATGGCGCAGTGCCGATCCTCGCGGGGGGGACAGGTCTATACTTTCGCACTCTGATCGACGGCATAGCGCCGGTGCCGGAGATTGATCCTGAAATCCGCGCCGAAGTACGCGCCCTGCCCTTAGCTGAGGCTCACGCTGCGCTGTTGGTCGAGGACCCAGATCGCGCCGCCCGCCTTGATGCCACCGATTCCTCACGCATTTCACGTGCGCTTGAAGTTGTGCGTTCAACGGGTCAGCCAATGGCGCACTGGCATAAGGCAAAATCCGGCGGGATTGCTGATACAGTCACACTGCACCCCGCAATCCTCTTGCCGCCACGCCAGTTTCTTTATGATCGCTGCGATGCCCGGTTTGCGCGAATGCTGCATAGGGGAGCAATTGAAGAGGTCGCGGCGCTGCTCCAGCGCGGGCTTTCATCCGAACTGCCGGTTATGCGCGCGATTGGGGTGCCCGAAATCGGCGGATTTCTGCGGGGCGAATGGGATCTAGCCGAAACTGAGCGAAGCGGCGCTCAGGCGACTCGCAATTATGTCAAACGTCAGCAGACGTGGCTTCGACACCAGCCGCCGAGCGAATGGCCTCGGTTTCAAGATATTAGTTTTAACGTAAGCCAAATATTCGCATCATTATTACGTGATTAACTGTTGACACGTTATATACTGTCGCCTACCTCGCCGATCAACAATCGCCCCCGGGTGACATAGAGCGCGTTGGAGAGGCGACCCGGTGCAGGCCAACTGTGCCGGGTCAGTCATTTTAACGCCGCCCTGATCGAGTGAATTTTATGCCTGAATCTCAAGAGCGCCCCGGCGCCGAAATCCTGGTCCAAAGCCTTGTTCGCCAAGGGGTTGAGCACGTGTTCGGATATCCTGGCGGCGCAGTTCTGCCGATC
>JANNZB010000523.1:0-3762 GCA_031410395.1 Novosphingobium sp. | reverse complement strand
AATAATCGCAGCGTAATTTGGCTTGCGTAGCCAACGGTCGAAAATTGTGCGGTATTTAAATACGGCCATGGTGGACAGCGTCGTCTGCATGTCGCCTCTGTTGGTCACGTTGAGAACAATGTACTCTTTGTCATCCGGCTCAAATCCTCCAAACGTTTTGCCACGCGCCATCACCGAGAGTGCCAACATGGGTCCCGTCAGTAGCCATTTTCGGAGCGACAGCGTGAGCGCACTTGTCGAGACAATTGCCGCGTAAAGCGCAATCCCGGTGGTTAAATTCATCAATTCGCCCCTTCAGGATTTTGCCATTCTAAGCGGGTGGTAAGCAACGACTATTTTCAGGTCGACATCTTAGCACCGTAGGTGATCGCAGTTCTGTTATAATCGGCCAATCACGCACAATCAGCTTGGTGTCCGCAAAGACCCAACTCCCGAAGTTCAAACTCCAATCCCACCCCCATCAAACCGGCACCGATATCTGCTTCCCGCCAAACACCGCCTGCCAGTTCTCGATCTCGGCAAAAACGATATCGTCGGTAGCGTGCGCCAGCGAGGCCACCCGGCGGTAGGTCAGTTCCTCGTCGCTCGCGGCTTCAAGAATGGCGATCCGCGCGGCGATCGAATCGAGCTTGGCGGCGGTTATCTGGGAAATCGCAGCGAAGCGTTCAAAATCACCGAAATACCGGATCCCGGCGATCGAGGCGCCGAAGGTCGGGAAGGCAACGCCGAGCAGGGTAAACCATTTCGACGCGCGCTCAAGCCATTCGCCATCGACGCGGTGCATCGCGACGCCAACCTTAAGCAACAGATAGAACGTCACCGTCGCCACCGCGAACTGGAACAGCCGCTCTGACATGTGATCGAGCCGGTGGTGCACCGTGGTCAGCCGGTCAGCCTTGCCCCAATGGTAATCGCGCTGCGCCAACACGTGCGGTTTCAGCAGCCCGGTCAACACCCCGCGCAGATAGGCGTTGGTGATCGAAATTCTTGGCAAGCCGACGCTGCGCATCGTCTGGCGGGCATAGAATTCGGGCCAGCTCGTCTCCGCCCCCTGGGGCCAGCGGCCCGGCGATCGTGCCGCCCCGAGCGCCAGCATCAGCGATGCGTGGCGCAGATATTCAGCCACCCGCCGGGTTTCAAACCAGCGGCTGTGCCAGCGTTTGCGCACGCCGACGCTGGTGATCAGAAGTATGCCGCCAAGCAGCGCCAGTTCAAACAGGGTGAAGCCCCATTTGCTGCTCGATGCACCGAGCGGCAGGTAAGCCAGCCCGCCGACAATCGCGAGGCTGGAGAGCAGGAAGTTGATCGTCATGCCGCCGCGATAGGCATCGGACAGCCGGGCTGAAATTCCATCAATCCAGGCAAAACGGCGCATCACCTCGCGTTCAATCGTCGCAGTAAATGTCTGATCTGCACCGGGCAAGGCGCGCAAGTTGGCGAGCATTGGTGCGCAGGAGCCTTCGCCAATCTGGTCGGGATGTTCATAATGATCGGTCAGACTGCGCAGCCTATCACGCAGCCGCCCGCCGCCGAACAGGGCCTCAATCCGGCGATAGCCATGCGCCATCCGAACGCTGCGCGGCCGCCAGCGTTCGTGATCGAGCGAATTGGCGCGCGCGCCGACATCTTCATCAGAGCCGATCATTTTTTGCACCAGATGGTCGAGCTGGGTTGCGGCATCGGCTCCTGTTCCAATTCCGCGCTGCGCCAGCGATTCGGGCGCGCTGAGAATGCGCCAGTCCTCCGGGCGCGACGGATCGATCCACAACACCGGCGATCCAAGCTCTACCGCAGCAGCAACCGTGTAGCCGGTACCGCCAGGGTGGGCGGTAGTAACCCCGTCCCACACCGCGATCAGCAGGTCAGACTGTTCGATCAGCATACTGCCAGCGGCGGCAACCTGCCGGGAACTCTCCGCGCCATACAGCCGCGCGGCTTCGGCGTCTTGGGGCTGGTCAATATGGGCGATCAGGCGCGCTGACAGTCTTTGGTCATTGTCTGCCAGCGCGATGGTGCCAATGCGCGCGCTCATCTGGTCGAGCACAGCGGCATGGCGCGCGGCATCGGCATCGGCAGGCTGGGCTCCCGCCAGCAGCGCGCGCGCATCGGCAGCGGTTTTCGGCATCGCGTTGATCGCACGGTTGAGCGCCGGGCCAAACGGCAACAGCGCGATCAGTTCATACCCGCGCTGCAAAGCGAGTTCGCTGGCCAGCAGATCGGTGCCGTCAGCCAGCAGGCAATGCAGCCGGGCGGGGGCAATGTTTGCACGCCCGAAAGCCGGAGTGACGGCGCTGACTTGTGTATCAATCCGATCAAAAATCGCGGCGAGAACTGCCTCAATCCGTTGCCGGTTTGGCGCGAAGCCGGGATGCTCCGATCGGTGTCCGGTGATGCCAAGGCTGATGCGCAAATGCGGAGAGGGAAGGAGCTGGGCCTTGGATCGTTTCACGCAGCCTGCTTTCTTGTGGCGATGATTTTCTATGCCTCGCAAGGTCGTGCAAGGGAAGCGGTCAATTTGTGCTCGCGCAATTTGACCTCAGGCCACGATTGACCCGGAAGCAGGTTTTCACCATCAGGCGGTTCCCAGACATCAGCGAGCGCCCATGAACCTTTATTCCTTTCTCGCTGCCGGAATTGACGCCGATCGCGATGCGTCATGCTTTGATCTGCCCGGCACGAACAGCGTAACCTATGGCGAACTGGCTGATGGTGCTGCGCGCGTGGCCGCGCGGCTGGTTGCCGTCGGCGTGGTTCCGGGCGACCGGGTTTTGCTCATGGCGCACAAGACAATTGAGTCAGTGATGACCTACCTTGGGCTGTTGAAAGCGGGGGCTGTGGTGGTTCCGGTGAACACCAGCTACACCGAATCCGAGCTCAAATATTTTGAGGAAGACGCAGAGCCGCGGCTGTTCGTGCGCGATGCGGCAGCGTTCGTCGATCAATGCAGCAAGATTGAACCGCTATTGCGCCCTGTTGAGCGGGCAAATGATGATCTTGCGGCGCTGGTCTATACCAGTGGCACCACCGGCAAGCCCAAAGGCGCGATGCTTACCCACGGCGGACTGGCTGCCAATGCTGAGGCTTTAACCCAGCTCTGGCAGTTCACCGCCGCCGATAAGCTGCTGCACGCGCTGCCTATTTTCCATATCCACGGGCTGCTTGTCGCGCTGCACTGCGCGCTGCGATCCGGCTGTGCAAATGCTGTGGATGGAAAAGTACGATGCCTCTGTAATCATTGATGAATTGCCGCGTTGTAGCGTGATGATGGGAGTGCCGACATTCTACACCCGCCTGCTGGATGAAGCGAAGTTCACCCGTGAAACAGCAGAAAAAATGCGGCTTTTTGTTTCAGGCTCGGCGCCGATGCTGGAGGCCACCTTCGCTGAATTTGAAGCCCGCACCGGCCATAAAATTCTCGAACGCTACGGCATGTCCGAAGCCTCGATCATCACCTCCAACCCCTATGTTGGAGAACGCCGCGCAGGCACAGTGGGCTTCGCGGTACCCGGTTATGACGTCCGCGTGCGCGGTGAGCAGCCGGGGATGATTGAGGTCAAGGGGGCGAGCCTGTTCAAAGGGTACTGGCGCAACCCGCTGAAAACGGCTGAAGAATTCACCGAAGATGGCTATTTCATGACCGGCGATCTGGGCGTGATCGATCGCGAAGGCCGGGTCAGCATCACTGGCCGGGCGAAAGATCTGATCATCTCGGGCGGGTTCAACGTCTATCCCAAAGAGGTTGAACTGGTGCTTGATGTGGTG
>JANNZB010000522.1:0-1672 GCA_031410395.1 Novosphingobium sp. | reverse complement strand
CAGTTGATAACGTGCTGCCCCTGCGTCCCCTTGGGGTGCATGCGCAGCCGCTGCAGTCCGTGTGCGACCGCCTTGCTGAACGCATAACGCGTGGTGTGTCTGATCGAAATACGCATCAATCGGTGAACCGATAGGCTTGGGCGATTGCTCCGGCCATTTCGCGGTTATCCTTGAGGAAATTACCGATGAATTGGTGCAATCCCTTCTCGATGATCTGGTCGATGTTGCTATCGAGCAGCCTTGCGCTTGTGGCGCGCAAGACATCGTGCGCTGGCGATTCGCACCCGTATTCGCCCGCAAGGCTGTGCATATTGCTGCCCACTTTTGAATAGCATGAGGCCAGGCTGCGCGGGAATCGGTGATCGAGGATCAGGAAGCTGGCAATTCCGCGCGCATCCATGTTTCCGCCAAACAGCCAGCGATAGGCGCGTTCGCCCGAAACCGAACGCAGCACCATCTCCCACTGCGCATTGTCGAGGCTCGATCCGACCAGACTGACGGCTGGGAGGAGCACATAATATTTGACGTCAAGGATGCGTGCGGTGTTGTCCGCCCGTTCGATAAAGGTGCCGATTCTGGCGAAATTGAAGATCTCGTTGCGCAGCATGGTGCCGTCCATCGCGCCGCGCACCAGCGTGGCCTGGCGGCGAATGGTGGCGAGCACCGCGCCCAGATTAGTGGGCTTGACCGGACGCGCCAGCATTTCGCGAAGTACCATCCAGCTTTCGTTGGTCGCTTCCCAAACTTCCCGGGTCAGCGCGGTGCGCACAGACCGGGCGGAGGTGCGCGCATTTTCGATCATAGCCAGCACCGAACCAGAGTTATCCTTGTCGCGCAGTATCCAGTTGGTCACTGCCGGCCCGGAATAATCTCCTCGCCGCGATGCGTATTCGTGCTTCTGGCCTATTGTTTCGAGCACCGATTTCCATTCGACGTTCGCTTTTGGCTGGCCGTGGGTCAGCGCCAGCCGAAACCCGGCATCGAGCAGACGCGCCGTATTTTCCGCCCGCTCAAGATAGCGGAACATCCAGAACACACCATTGGCTGTGCGACCTAGCATGTGTGGTCCTCTGCCATCAGTCTTCGAGCACCCACGAATCTTTGGTGCCGCCGCCTTGCGAGGAGTTTACAACCAGCGATCCTTTTTTGAGCGCAACCCGAGTGAGGCCGCCCGGGGTGATGTCTATACCCTTGGGCGAGACCAGCACAAATGGCCGCAAATCGACGTGCCGCGGGGCGAGGCCCGTCTTGGTGAAAATCGGCGTGGTCGAAAGCGCGAGCGTTGGCTGGGCGATATAGTTGCTCGGCCGGGCGCGCAGTTTCTTTGAAAAAGCCTCGATCTCTGCTTTGGAGGAGGTCGGCCCGATCAGCATGCCATAGCCGCCAGATCCGTGCACTTCCTTGACCACCAGATCTTTCAGATTATCGAGCACATACTTGAGCGAATCTGGCTCAGCACAGCGCCATGTCGGGACATTTTGCAGGATCGGCTTCTCACCGGTGTAAAATTCGACGATTTCGGGCATGAAGCTGTAGATCGCCTTGTCATCGGCGATCCCGGTGCCGGGCGCGTTGGCGATGGTGATCTTGCCGGCGCGGTAGATGTCCATGATCCCGGCGACCCCCAGCGTGCTCGCCGGGTTGAACGTCAGCGGATCGAGATATTCGTCGT
>JANNZB010000521.1:0-3402 GCA_031410395.1 Novosphingobium sp. | reverse complement strand
GGTCATCGACGCATTCAGCTCATTAACTTCACGCCGGAACGGGCGCGCGGCATCAAGCGCTGGCTGGTAGGAGACGACCGCACCAGCCGTATTGCGCTGAATAAAGGCAGGCAGGCCTTCGTTGGTCTGCACTGGCGCTTCATAGTGGAAGTCGGTGCGGATGATAATATGGTCGTCATTGGCCAAAGCATGGTTCCACATCGCGCCAAATGTGGCTGAGATTGGCGGGATACCCGCTGGAACAGTACCCGAAGCATCGCCGAGCGCCGAGTTGACGAAACTGTCATACTTGGGCTGGAGATAGGTAACCGCCATGCTCAGCGTCAATTCAGGGATCGGGTGAGCCGTGCCTTCAAATTCAAAGCCATAAGCCGATTGTTTACCAGCACTGGCGAGGGCAAAGCCCGTGCCCGTGAAAATGTTCGACTGGAAGTTGTCAATCGACTGCTTGAAGGCGGCGAAGTTCATCGACACCACACCCCAGTTGCCCTTGAGCCCGAATTCAAAGACCTTGGCCTTCTCGCCCGGCGCATAGCGGCTGCCGGTGGTCAGGTTGGTAGTTGCCAGCCCAGGTACCGCCTGGATTTTGGCAAGGTCTGACGGGAACGGACGGCTGTCACGCGACAGGTTGTAGCTCGCCGGTTTGTAGCCGGTCGCATAGCTGACATAGCCATTGATGTGGTCGTTGAACTTGTAGGCGGCGCGCAGCGTGTAAGAGAAATTATCCTCGGTCAGTTTGCCGCTTTCAACTGCGTTGGGGAAGTTGAGGAACGGTGGCAGGAACTGAAGCACGCGCAGGCCGAGGATCGGATTGATCTGCGCGGAAACGCCGTTGACGATGGCGGTGTATCCCGCTGGAGCAACCGACTGGAAGAATGCGACCTGCGCGTCACTGGCAACGGTGCCTGGCGCAAGGCCCAGTTGCGATGCAACGGTCAACCGAACATTGGTGTTAATTGCCGAGGCGACAATCAACGGCAGATTTAGCGCAGAGAAAGAATCAGTGCTGACCGTGTTCGAGGTAACCGTCTTACTGTCCTTGGTGTAGTTCACACCAGCGGTCAGCGTCAGGTCACCCACTTCGAAATCGACATTGCCGAAAGCCGAGTATGATTTGTCGTGCATCTTGAAATCGTCAAAGATTCCCTGCCCCGCCTGGTGAAAAGTGTTGAGCGGCAGGCGCAAAATCGACGTTTCCAACGACGTGACTCCGCCACCTGAGGCAATATTGGTAAAGGTGCGGAAATCTCTGCCGAAAGTGAGCGCGTTCTTGTAAGCGACATTTTCATCATAATAGTAGCCGCCGATCAGGAAGTTCAGCGGACCATCGAATTTTGAGGCCAACCGCAGTTCCTGTGTGAAGGTCTTGAGTCTGATATCACCAGTGTTGGAACCGAGGAAATCACCCGCCGAGAAATCCGAATCCTGCGAGGTCAGGGCATTGCTACGACGATACGAGGTAATCGAGGTCAAGGCGACATCGCCAAAGTTATAATCGATCTGGGCGGAGGCGCCGTAGTTTTCCACCTTGTTGTTCGATGGGAAATTGGTCTTGGTCAGGTCCAGAAACGGATTGGGAGCCGTCGTCGTGCGCCCGGTCAGCGCGTTGACTACAGGGTTGCCGTTCGCCAGCTGGAACACAGCGCAGCAATTTTCGTCTATTTTATCGTAATCTGCGATCAGACGGATCTTGAGATCGCTGGTCGGTTCAAACAGCATCTGGCCGCGAACGAAGTAACGGTTGCGACCGTTAGACTTGCCATTGTAGCCGCTGTCAGTAACGTAGCCATCGCGGCGGTTATATCCGCCGGCGAGGCTGACTGCGACGGTTTCGCTGAGCGGCCCAGTAACAACGCCCTTGAGCGTCAACGCGTTGAAGTTGCCATAGGTCGCTTCAAAATTTCCGCCGAGCTTGAACTGCGGCGCTTTGGTGACGATCGAGATAACGCCCGCCGATGCATTCTTGCCGAACAGCGTCGACTGCGGACCGCGCAGCACTTCGACGCGCTGGATGTCAGGCAAATCGCCGATCTGCGAAGCCGAACGTGAACGGTAAACGCCGTCAACGAACACTGCGACCGATGTTTCAATGCCGGGGTTGTTTGCGCCGTTGCCGAAGCCGCGGATCGAGAAGTAGGTGCTGATCGAGCTTTGCAGCTGGGTGGTGCGCAGCGAAGGCACCAGCGTTGACAGGCCCTGGATGTCACGGATCTGGGCGCGCTCAATCGCATCCGCCGTGGTCACGGTAACGGCAACAGGAGTGCTTTGCAGCGTCTGCTCGCGCTTCAACGCGGTAACAACGATCTCGTTTCCGTCAGCCGGAGTTGCATCTTCAGCGGCTTGTGCTGGCGGGGCAGCTTGGGCATTCGCGACGCCCGGCACCATCAAAGATGCGGCGGCAACGCCCAGGAGAAGCACGGAGCGATTCGATACGGCACAGCCGACGATGGTCGATTTCATGATAGTCATCCTCTCTAAACCGGTGATTGACGTTACGGCATGGCTGAAACGCTATGCCTACCCCGGTCCCTTGTCCGGAAATCATAGGAATCCTGCGGCTTCAGCGCAATCGCAAATAGTTTTCAGGGCAACACAAATGCCCAACTGTTGCACTCTCGTCACACTACCGCACGCAGTCTCACGCTTGCCCAGCAGGGCCGCATCGGCTAGGGGCGCGCCCATGTTGCGGTGCAACACGCACCTGCCCCGATCGTTACCGAAAGTCAATCATGTCCGCCCCCCTTCGCAATATCGCCATTATCGCCCACGTCGACCATGGCAAGACCACGCTCGTCGATCAGCTTTTCCGCCAGTCGGGCACCTTCCGCGATAACCAGCGCGTTGAAGAGCGGGCTATGGATTCGAACGACCTCGAAAAAGAGCGCGGCATCACCATTCTCGCCAAGTGCACCAGCGTTGAATGGGCTGGTGCAGATGGCACCACCACGCATATCAATATCGTCGACACCCCCGGACACGCCGATTTCGGCGGCGTGGTGGAACGCATCCTGTCGATGGTCGATGGGGTAATCCTGCTGGTTGACAGCTCTGAAGGCGCGATGCCACAGACCAAATTCGTCACCGGCAAAGCGCTCGCGCTCGGGCTGCGCCCGATCGTGGTGGTCAACAAAATTGATCGTGCCGATGGCCGCGCGCAGGAAGTGCTCGACGAAGTGTTCGATCTGTTCGTCAGCCTTGATGCCAGCGATGAGCAGTGCGATTTCCCTGTGCTATATGCATCGGGCCGCAATGGCTATGCCAGCGAAGATCAGGACGCACGCTCGGGCGATCTTGCCCCGCTGTTCGAAACCATCGTCCGCCACGTTCCCGCGCCTGAAGCCGATGTCGATGGCCCGTTCAAGTTCCTCGTCACCCTGCTTGATCGGGACAACTTCCTCGGCC
>JANNZB010000520.1:0-1882 GCA_031410395.1 Novosphingobium sp. | reverse complement strand
TGCGAGTGCTGTTCGCGGAACTGACCCGCATCGGCAACCACATGATGAATATCGGCGCACATATCATGGATGTGGGCGCGATGACGCCGTTCCTGTGGCTCTGCGAAATCCGTGAGGATTGTTACGGCTTTTTCGAACGCGCATCGGGCGCGCGGATGCACTGTGCGTGGTTCCGCCCCGGCGGTGTGCATCAGGATGTGCCGCTGAAACTGCTGACGGATATGGCCGACTGGCTCGACACCCGCGTGCCGCGCCTGTTTGAGGACGCTCTGAGCCTTGTTACAGACAACCGCATCTTCAAGCAGCGCAATGTCGATCTCGGCCTGGTCAGCAAGGAAGACGCGATCAAATGGGGCTTTTCCGGCCCGATGATCCGCGCGGCGGGCGTGCCATGGGATTTGCGGCGTTCACAGCCCTATGATGTGTATGACAAGATGGAATTTGACATTCCCGTCGGCACGCGCGGCGATTGCTATGATCGCTTCATGGTGCGTGTGGAGGAAGTCCGCCAGTCCGTCCGCATCATGAAGCAATGCCTGCGCGACATGCCCGAAGGCCCGATCTGTTCGGACGACCGCAAGGTATCGCCCCCCAAGCGCGGCGAGATGAAGCAGAGCATGGAAGCCCTGATCCATCACTTCAAGCTCTACACCGAAGGCTTCAAGGTTCCTGCGGGGTCGGTTTACGTGGCAACGGAAAGCCCCAAGGGCGAATTCGGCGTCTATCTGGTCAGCGATGGCACCAACAAGCCCTATCGCTGTAAGATCAGGCCGACCGCGTTCAGCCATTTGCAGGCCATGGATTTCATGTCGCGCGGGCACATGCTGGCGGATACGACAGCGATCTTGGGTGCAATGGAGATTGTGTTCGGGGAGTGTGACCGGTGAGCACTGATCGTAGTCGTTTTCGCGGTCAAATTCGGTGGCGTGATCTACCTGCTTGGTCGAAATGGGCCTTTTGTATGTTTGTACTCGGCTTCTTGAGTGCGCTTAATTTTGAACTGGGGGGGGCAGTTCTAGCTGTCACTGTGATTATCACTGCTGTTAGCTTGCTCACCGCTGGTTCCTCGCTTTTTTTGATCCGCCTTGGCATAATTGAGAGAGGGCGCGGTAATGGCTGATACCCCCCACATTCCCGACGAAGCCGAGACCCGCGCCTTCGTTCGTCATGCTGAACTTGTTTCAGCATCCACGGTGGTGGCGAATTCCGGATTTGGGTGTCTCGCTAAAACGTGGACCCTGAAACAAGTTCAGGGTGACGGAGGTGTCCGTGGCTGAGTCTGCTGCAATTCCAAATGAGCAGGAAACCCGCGCCAAATGGGGTGCGTTCGTGTGGACGCATGAGAACAAGAAAACCGCTGCGATGTATATCGCGCGCTACCCCGCCGGGCGTCAGCAATCGGCGGTGATGGCGCTGCTTGATCTAGCCCAGCGGCAGGTGGGGACGGATACAAAGACGCAAGGCTGGCTGCCCGTGCCGGTGATCGAGTTTGTCGCCAAGCAACTCGGCATGCCCTATATGCGCGCTTACGAAGTCGCGACCTTTTACACGATGTACAACCTCGCGCCGGTGGGCCGCTATCATGTGCAGGTCTGCGGCACGACGCCCTGCATGTTGCGCGGGTCTGACGATGTGCTGGCCGCGTGCAAGAATCGCGGGCTGGTAAAGGGCGGGACGACGCCGGACGGACTGTTCACGCTCACCGAAGTCGAATGCCTCGGCGCCTGTGCCAATGCGCCAATGGTGCAGATCAACGATGATAATTTCGAAGACCTGACCTATGACAGCATGGATGCGATCCTCGAAGCGCTGGCGACGGACAAGCCGGTAAAGATCGGCCCCCAGATTGATCGCCAGACGAGTTGTCCCGAAGGCGGCCCGA
>JANNZB010000519.1:0-1873 GCA_031410395.1 Novosphingobium sp. | reverse complement strand
CCTGGCACAACATCTGGATGTCGGTGCATGGCCGCGAAATGGCGGCGCAGGCGATGACTACGGCACGCGCCATCAACGACGGGACACGCGCCCGATCCGTAATTTTCATCGTCGTGGCTCTCGCTGTTTTGCGCGAAGGTTCGGAAACGGTGCTGTTTCTCTACAGCCTGGCCACCAGCAGTGAAGGCGGGCTGCAAACCACCGTTGGCGGTGGCCTGGGCGGGCTGGCAGCGGGATTGCTGGTCGGCGGCCTGCTGTACGCCGGCTTGCTGCGCATTCCGCTGCGCTGGTTCTTCTCGATCACCGGTATTCTGGTGCTTCTGCTGGCGGCGAGCATGGCCTCGCAGGCAGCAGGCTTTCTGGTTCAGGCCGATCTGCTGCCCAGCCTGGGCGCGCCGCTGTGGGACACATCCGATATGCTGCCGCAGACCACTGCGCTCGGCACCTTGCTGCACGCCTTGATCGGCTACAACGCACAACCAGCCGGCATGCAGATCGTGTTTTATGTCGTGGTGCTGATGGCCATTGCAACCGGCATGCGCCTGGTGGCGCCGCGCGGAAAGCAAGACGCCGTACAGAAGCCCAAAAACGGAACGCCGCCAGGCGCATCGGCCAGCCCCGCTGCCAGCGCCAACCGGCAACGTCCTGTGGAAGCAGCGCCGTAGGCTCCAGCAGTCGGGCGGCGTCGAAGGTACTTCTGCTATTAACTTGATAGCTGCTTGCGCACGTTTTACCAGGGCTGGAAGCACCATTCGTGTTCGAAGTGCTCTTGTTTCAAGGCGGTGCGGGCGTCCGGCGATTCAAGACAACCAGGAGGCAGGCTTCACGCGCGAGGCCGGTCGACTTGGGCACAGAATTTTGGCAAGATTGCTTAGACACGCGATCTGGATGGCAAGACGTCGTGCAAGACAAGACCAGCCGATACCGCGTCCCCTAACGCTTCAGGAGCCATGACATGGTCAGCAAAAACACCATCTGTCTCTGGTACGACGGCAGCGCCCTCGACGCGTCAAGGTTTTATGCCGAAACCTTTCCCGACAGCGCGGTCGGCGCCATTCACCGCGCGCCGGGCGACTATCCCGCTGGCAAGGAGGGCGATGTGCTCACGGTCGAGTTCACCGTGGCGGGCATCCCCTGCCTCGGGCTGAACGGCGGCCCGCAGATGAAGCACAGCGAGGCCTTCTCGTTCCTGATCGCGACTGAGGACCACCGTGAGACCGACCGCTTGTGGAACGCCATCGTCAGCAACGGCGGGCAGGAAAGCGAGTGCGGCTGGTGCAAGGATCGCTGGGGCCTGTCCTGGCAGATCACCCCGCGCGCGCTCACCGACGCGGTGAAGGGCGCTGATCGCGCAGCGGCGAAGCGCGCGTTCGACGCGATGATGACGATGAGAAAAATCGATATCACCGCGATCGAAGCGGCACGGGCAGGCGCCTGATCATTCTTCGCCCTACAGATACCCGCGTAGCGCCTCCAGGGTCTTTTCGGTCGCGCCCCGATTTCGCGCAGCGAATGCGAGCCCCGCTGCTGCCGCTTCGGCCAGCGCGGGCACGTCATTGATCAGTCGGATGGCGGCTTGCACGCCTTGGGCCATGTCGGCCACGCGGCGCGCGGCGCCTTCGGCTTCCGCCAGCTCGGCGACTTCCAGAAAGTTGAAGGTGTGCGGGCCCATGACGACCGGGCAGGCGCAGGCGGCGGCTTCGATCAGGTTCTGGCCGCCGAGTGGCGCGAAGCTGCCGCCGAGCAAGGCCACATCGCTCAGCGCGTAGTACAGCGCCATTTCGCCAAGCGAGTCGCCGAGCCAGACATCGGCCTGCATGGCTTCCGGATTGTCCGCGGGGCCGCCTTCCGGCCAGCGCGAGCGCCGCGAAAC
>JANNZB010000518.1:0-1623 GCA_031410395.1 Novosphingobium sp. | reverse complement strand
ACCCACTTCAACCCATTTTTCGGCAAAACCTAGGTACCCATGTTGGTAAGCCCTGTCGACATCGCCCCATCAAGCCGGATAGTTTGCCCGTTGAGGAATGGCGTTCGCAGGATTGCTTTCACCAGCGTGGCGTATTCTTCTGCCCGTCCAAACCGCTTCGGGAATGCTACATTACCGATAAGCGCAGCCTTCAGTGCTTCCGGCGCACTTGCCAGGCGCGGCGTCCACATTGGGCCGGGCGCGATTGCGCAGGCTCTTACGCCGATCTCGGCCAGATCGCGGGCCATCGCGGTTGTCAAGCCGACAATGCCTGACTTGCTCGCTGAATAAGCGGCTTGGCGTGATTGGCCGTCAAAGGCTGCGGTTGATGCGGTGTTGATGATCACACCGCGCTGGCCGTCTTCGTCGGCCTCATTTCCCGCAAAGGCGGCAGCACACAGGCGGGACATGTTGAACGGCCCGAAGAGATGCAGTTCAACCATTTCCCGAAAAATCTTCATATCATGCGGGATTCCGTCCGCACTCGCAGTCTGAGGAGCGCTGATTGCGACACCCGCTGCGTTGACGTTCACGCAGAACTCGCCAATCCGCTGAGCTTCTTCAATAGCAAGCCGAACTGAATCATCGTCGTTGTGATCGCCAGAAATCCCGACTGCATCGGGTCCAAGTTCCTGTGCAAATTCATTGGCACGCAAAATGTCCGGTTCGAAAATCACCACGGCCATGCCCAGCCTTACAAGGTGGCGGGATGTCGCGCCACCAAGGCCGCCAGCGCCGCCGCTCACGATCGCGGAACGCCCTTTGAAGTTCATTGGTTGATCCCCTCCATGCAATCTGGCGGCAAGAGTACTCGCGCCAGATTGTCAGCTTATCGCTTTATGTGCTTGTTGGCGTTGAAGGTGTCAGCTTCAAATGTAGTTCCGACAGGCCGCGGATGATGAAGCTCGGTTCGAAATCGAGATCGCGATTCCCGCGCGGACCATGCTTGCTCTCGTCAAGATCGATGTTTGAGGTATGCTTGAGGAACTGCTCAAGGATGATCCGCACCTCGACGCGTGCCAGAGGCGCACCGGCGCAGACGTGCTTGCCGCGGCCGAAACCGACATGTTCCTTGATCTTCGGTCGGTCCAACATGAATTCCTGCGGACCTTCCCAGCGGCGGTCATCGCGATTAGCAGCTGACAGCGCCAACAAAACCTTGGTACCGGCAGGCACGTCAAGATCACCGATCTTGGTGTCGCGCCGCGCAAGCCGTGCGGTCTGCTTGGTTGAGCCTTCGAGGCGGAGCACTTCCTCCAGCATTGCCGGGATCAGCGCCGGGTCATTCCTGAGCCTGTCTTGCAGGCCAGGTACATCGACCAGGTAGCGCATTGCATTGCCTAGCAACTTGGCGCTGGTGTCCTGCCCAGCGCCGAAAATGAATACCGAGAGGGCTATCAGGTCCTCGATGCGGGGCTTGGTGCCATCTGGATACTCAGCATGGGCCAGTTCGCTGAGGATATCTCCGCGCGGAGTCTGCAAGCGCTCCATGAGGTAACGCGCGAAATATCCGCCCATCGCCACCATCGGATGGTTCTCGTCCGAGAAATCGTTCTCGCCAGCCGTGAGACTACCTGGAGGAGG
>JANNZB010000517.1:0-4966 GCA_031410395.1 Novosphingobium sp. | reverse complement strand
CGTCATCGACGGGGCGCTGAGTCTCGGTCAGGCGGACTGAACGGCGGGCGGCGATCAGTCCCCGCCCAGCAGCTGATTTACATAGTAGCTGTCCATATATTCGCGCAGTGCCGCAACGCGTCCGTCACGCACGTCGAGCGACATGACATAATTGTTGTCATAGACCCGGCCATCCTTGAGGCGGCCACCGCCATGGGTTTCCATCACCACCGTGCTGTCGGACGAGACGATAGACCTGAGTGCGATTGTCGGCGAACCTGCCTCGAAGAGCGCGCGCACCGGTTTGATGAAGGCAAAGATCGCGTCCGGCCCATGATGCTCGCCTGCGCCGGGAACGCCGCGGGCCATGACCGTCCAGACAATATCTTCGGTCATCAGCTCACGCGTTGCAGCCCAGTCTTCGCCGCCGAGCGCTCCGAAGAACGCGAGGACGGTGCGCTCGGCATCGTTGCGGGGTTCGAACACGGCTCAGTTGCCCAACACGTTTGCGCCGCGCGGCAGGCGCTCTCCGCGGGCATAGGCTGCGCGGCCGACAAAGAACTCCTCGATTGGCCCGTCGAAAGGCTTGATGCCCGAGGCCGCCAGTCCGCCACGCAGCGCATCCATTTCCCATTCGGACAAGCGGTGGATCGGCTGGCGCAGCATGCCGCCGTTGCCGCCAACCAGCCACTGCTGGAATTTGAAACTGAGGAATGGGTAGAGTCCGGAACTCGAAACGCGTCCGTGAAGGTTCCAGCTTGCCGTGCGTACCGGCTCGATCGCCCAGTAGATATCCATGGCTTCGTCAAGCTGCCCGGCGCGGAAGTGGTTGAACATCCGCACCACGCGCTGGTCGTCGCGGGTCTGCCACATATCGTATCCCATCGCCCCGGCCCATTGCGCGCCTCGATCACCGACGATGAACGCCCAGGCATTGTCGAGCGGATCGTTGATCAGCAATTGCTCGCCCACGGCAGCAAAGACATGGGCCGAGTAGTTCGGCGGATTGAGGTTGCCGATCTTGAGTCCAACAACGTTATCGATGTCCGCCAGACGCCGGACCAGATCGATCGATAGCGTGCCATGGCCAAAGCGCGACAGGTCAAAGCGGGCAGCAGGATAGATATCCATGCACAGGTCCACCGCCTCGCATACCGCCTTCATCGTCTGGAAGACCTCTTCCTCGCTGTCGGGATGATACTGGACAGGCGAACCAAGCAGGACGTGGTGACCGCCCACGGACTGGAAATATTTGAGGAACTCTACATCGTTGACAAAGGTGTCGAGCAGTACGGGTGCCGAAACAAGCATGCGGCCTCTGGCCTCGTCGCAGACGATACGGACGAATTCGCAGCGCTCCGCCATGGTCATGGAGGTCGATTCGACCGCCGCGAGAACCGAGAACATGCCGTGTTCAATGTAGTAGTTCACGTCATACCGGATACCTTCCTCGTCGAGGCCGGACAGATCCGGCTTGAATGACGGCATCAGGGTTCCCTCAAGGCCGTTGTAGTTTTGTCTTGCCCAGGCTTTCGCCTCTCTGCGCGTGAATTCCATCTGTCGCTCTCCCGCTGTTCCACTGGCCTTTCGGGCCATCGCCTGAGGGAATGCAGCCAGGAGGTAAGTTGAGCCACCTATCCGCGCAGATAGGTGCGCCCATGTCGGGACATCGTTCAGTCGATCCTTAACGGGAGAGAACGATGACCGGTACTTCAACGCCTGCATTACTGCAGGAGGTCGCAGACCGACAGGCGATAGCTAACCTTCAGGGGCGCTACATGTATTATCTTGAGGCGCATCGGTATGGTGATGTGCTGACACTGTTCGCGCGGGACCACCCAGAGGTCAGCGTCGAAATCGGCGAAAGCGGTGTCTATGTCGGCAGGGCGAAAGTGGAGGCGATGTTCCTTCAGGTGCTCCGCCCGTTCTTCACCCAGCCCGGGATGATGCCTCTGCACATGCTGACCACGCCGGTTATCGAAGTGGATAGCCCTGCCGGGAGCGCTCAGGGCATGTGGCAGACAATCGGTTGCAACAGTTTCCCCGACGGGGACGGGCTGCGCGCAGTTTGGCAGCAAGGCACTTACGATAATCTATACATCCGCGAGGATGGCGAGTGGCGCATTCTGCGCATGCGATGGCTGGCAAATTTCCGGACGTCGTTCGATCAGGGATGGGTGCGCGAACCGCTCTACAAGTTGGCACCGCTGGACTGGAGCGAGTTCCCGGAGGAGCTGCGCCCCGATTTTCCGCCGAGCATGGCTTTCGAAAGTTACGACCCGGCAGCCGTGCGATTGCGGGCGCCGCAGCCACCTGAGCGCCCCGAATAGACCAATTAGCCCATCCTATCTTGCGGGATAGGTAACATCCCGTTGGGGTTGGGGCACGAGATGATTAGAAGAATTCACATGGGAGATAAAAATGAAGGGCATCAACAAATTGCGTTTCGGCGCTTCAACTATTGCAGCTGCGATTCTGCTGGCGAGTGCTCCGGCCTGGGCGCAGTCGGCCAATGCTGGCAGCAATTCCAGCGGTGATAATTCCGATCAGGCCTCGAGTGGTAAACTCGAAGAGATCGTAGTGACCGCTCGCTTCCGCGAAGAGCGTTTGCAAGAGACACCGCTCGCAATCACCGCCGTTTCGGGCGATACGCTTGCTGATCGCAGTGTCGGCAATGTGCAGGACATGGGCCGCCTGGTTCCAAACGCCTTTATTACACCAGGTGCGGCGGCGGTGGGGGCAACACCAACCGTATCGCTGCGTGGTGTTTTCCAAGCCGATTTCAACTTTGCCTTCGAACCGGGCGTCGCGATCTACATCGACGATGTCTATCATGCCACACTGATGGGTTCGGCGATGAACCTCATGGACCTTCAGCGGGTTGAAGTGCTGCGTGGCCCCCAGGGCACCCTGTTTGGCAAGAACACTCTTGGCGGTGCCATCCGGCTCGAATCAAAGGTGCCAAAGGGCGACAACACCGGCAGCATCGAGGTGGCCTATGGCAGTCATAACCGACTCGACGTCAAGGGCTCGTTCGATTTCGCTGTGGTCCCGGACAAGCTGTTCATGCGCGTATCGGGTGTCGCCCGGCGCGAAACCGGCTATCAGAAAATCCTCGACTATACTTGCGACATGCTGCGGCGCGGTACTCCGGCACTGGCCGGTTATGGTGACGGTTATGGCGCAGGCGGAACGTCGGTAACAGTGGGAAGTGCGGCAGATAATGCGGCGGCGATTCCCTCGGTGGTGATTCCCACAGCCGATCTGGCCACGATGACATCACAGGCCAAGAACCAGAGCTGCTCGCTCGGTCATACCGGGGGTGAAAACCTGAACGCGGGCCGTGCGATGCTGCGTTTTGTGCCCGACGACAAGCTCGAAATCAACCTTGCGGTGGATTATGCCAACGATCATCGGGATGTGAATCCAGACACGATGATTCAGGTGATCAATCCGATCCTCTCCAGCCGCACCGCTCCACCCGACTTCTTCATGAGCTTCGTGCGCGACCAGTTGCTTGCGGATTACGGGCTTGTCTATGACAACCGCTTTGTGCCATCGGATCCCTACACGACCTACGCTTCAAACCGCGATCTGGCCACAGGGCGGGCGCAGCCCAATACCGCTTCGGTAGAAAGCTGGGGCGTCCAGGGCAAGATCGACTACCGGTTCAACGACAATCTCAAGGCCAAACTGATTGTTGCCCATCAGCGGTACAACAGCCAGTTCTCGCACGACGCGGACGTTTCACCCTTGGGCTTCGGTCTCAATGGCAATGACATCCAGCATCGGCAGACGACAGCCGAGTTCCAGCTTCTCGGCCAGGCTCTAGATGGCAAGCTCGACTGGACGCTGGGCGGCTTTTATCTTGACGGCAAGGATCACCTTGGTGGCGCGATCGACTATGTTGTTCTGCACTTCCTCCAGAACGACACATATCTGGACAAGTCACGCTCTTCCTTTGCTCATGGCGTTCTGCATGTATCTGATGCTTTCAGCATCACGGGCGGCGTCCGCTATACCTACAATCAGAAGACTTTCACTTTCGATCACATCGGCAGCGGCTTCCCGGTTCTGACCCAGTCTGCGACAACGAAACGCGCCGATTGGACGGTCAGTTTGGACTACAAGGTCACGCCGGATATTCTGGTCTATGGCTCCGTCTCGACCGGCTTCCGTCCGCGCTCGATCAATCCCCGCCCGCTTACGCCCAATCAGTTTGCGCCAATTCCCGGTGAGAACCTGACGAGCTATGAAGTCGGTATGAAGGGAGATTACTTCGACCATCACCTGCGCCTTAATCTTGCGGCATTCTACAGTGACTACAAGAGTCACTTGCGCCAATTGAACGGCTTCGAATGCGTCGGTGCCAATGTCCCCGTGGTTTTCGATCCTTCCGCCTGTCCGACTGGTTCAGCCCCATTCACCTGGTTCTATTATGTCGGCGAAAAGGCCAAGATTTATGGTCTTGAAGGTGAAGTCACGATCGAGCCGACGGATGGACTGCTGATCAATGGCGCATTCGGCTACAATGACTTCAAATCGAATGGCACTGGGCCGGCATTCTTCGATCCGAGCAATCGTGTTCAGCCGAAGTTCAACGCCAGCGCCGGTATCCAGTACAGCTTCCCGGCTCCCGGCGGTACGCTGACGCCGCGTTTTGACTGGCGCTACCAGAGCCTGATGACCTACAATCCGGCACCGACCACCGCGACGATTCCGCTGTTCAACATTCCGGCTCATTCGGTGTTCGACGCCCGTCTGACCTACAAGCTGAATGATTGGCAGGCCTCGCTGGCGGTGACCAATGTGTTCAACGAGTTCTATTACAACAACAAGTTCACCCTGACCGGCTTTAACGTTTCAGGTTCGCCGGCCCGGCCGCGCGAGTTCCTGTTCTCGATCAAGCGCGAGTTCTAAGTCCGAAAGTCGGGTTGCAAATGGGGAACGCCGGTCTTTGTTGATCGGCGTTCCCGTCATCTGTGGA
>JANNZB010000516.1:0-3205 GCA_031410395.1 Novosphingobium sp. | reverse complement strand
GCGATACCCAGCGCCGCCGCGACTTTTTTGGCGAATACCGCCTCGTCAAAACCGGCTTCGGTAAAGCCGATGGTGAAGGTTTTGATCGGGCGGCTGACGCACTTCTGGGCAATCGCGGTGATCAGTGAAGAATCGATCCCGCCTGAAAGGAAATTGCCCACCGGCACATCGGCGACCAGCTGGCGGCCAACCGCCCCGGTGAGCGCCGCATCGAGCGCATCGAGCGCTTCTGCGGGGTCAGAAATCGGATCGGCGGCGCCTGCCAACACCTGGTCGGCGTAATCAAAAAAGCGATCCACCGCCGGATGCGGCGTGCGTAATGGATGCTCGGCGGCATCGTCATCAAGCGTCAACAGGCAGCCCGGCGGCAGTTTGAAAATGCCCTCGTGGATCGAGAGCGGCGCGGGCACATAGGCGCGCGTCATCAGGCAGGAGAGGCCCTCTTTGCTCACGGGATTGGCAAAGCCAGGGATCGCCGCAATCGGGCCTAGAGTGGAGGCAAAAACGAAACCAGCGGCAGTCCAGCCATAATACAACGGCTTTTCGCCAAACCGGTCGCGCGCCAGCGTCAACTTGCGGTCCCGGTGATCCCACAGTGCCAGCGCGAACATGCCGCTCGCCTTCTCAAGCGCCGTCCGCAGCCCCCAGGCTGCTATCGCCGCGAGCAGCACTTCGGTATCTGAATGGCCGCGCCATTGCGGAGCCTCGTCCGCCGCCTCCAGTTCTTTGCGCAGATCAGCAAAATTGTAGATCTCGCCGTTATAGGTGATCGTATAACGCTCGCAGGCTGAATGCATCGGCTGATGGCCAGCCTCGGTCAGATCGATGATCGCGAGCCGCCGGTGGCCAAAGCCCAGCCGCCCGTCCTCGGAAATCCACGCACCGTTCGAATCGGGTCCGCGCGGCACGATCCGGTCGGTCATGCGGCGCAGAATGTCCTGCGAAACCGGTGTCTTGCTGGTAAGGAGGCCTGCGATTCCGCACATGGAGGTGGCGATAAGGCGGCGCGCGGCGGTTGTCCATGCTCGGCTGGCTTGGGCGCGGCACAATAGGGTTGGCTTCTGCGCCGCGCCATGCCTATCACCCAGCTTGGCTGACGGGATTTTTCACTAAGTCAGCCGATAAATGAGGAACATTGTGTGAGCCGAAACTACTCCAGCCGCAAACGGGTCCTTGTCACAGGCGGCGCGGGCTTTCTTGGCTCACATTTAATCGATGCACTTTTGGCCCGCGATTATGATGTGCTTTGCGCCGACAACTATTTCACCGGCACGCGGGAAAACTTGGCTCATGTTCGCGGGCACGAACGGTTTGAGTTCCTGCGGCATGACGTAACTTTCCCGCTGTTTGTCGAGGTTGACGAGATCTATAACCTCGCCTGTCCGGCAAGCCCGGTGCACTATCAGCACGATCCGGTGCAGACGACGAAGACATCGGTGCACGGTGCGATCAACATGCTTGGGCTAGCCAAGCGGCTCGGCGCGCGCATCCTTCAGGCATCGACCAGCGAGGTTTACGGCGATCCGGCGGTCCATCCGCAGACCGAGGATTACTGGGGCAACGTTAATCCGATCGGGCCGCGAAGCTGCTATGATGAGGGCAAGCGCTGCGCTGAAACGCTGTTCTTCGATTATCACCGCCAGCACCGGCTGGAGATCAAGGTAGCACGGATTTTCAACACCTATGGCCCGCGCATGCACCCTTCTGATGGCCGCGTGGTATCAAACTTCATCGTTCAGGCCCTGCAAGGCCAGCCGATTACCATCTTCGGCGATGGTCAGCAGACGCGCAGTTTCTGCTATGTCGATGATCTGATCCGCGGCTTTATTGCGCTGATGGAAAGCCCCGGTGATGTCACTGGGCCGATCAACCTCGGCAATCCGGGTGAATTCACTATCCGCGAGCTCGCCGAAAAGGTTATCGCTATGACCGGATCGAAGTCCGCGCTCGTTCAGCTGCCGCTCCCCGTTGATGACCCGCGCCAGCGCCGGCCTGACATCACAGTGGCGCGCGAAACGCTGGCCTGGGAACCTTCCATCGCGCTTGAAACGGGGCTTGAACGGACAATCGCCTATTTTCAGGCAAAGCTTTCACACTGAGACGCTGATCGTGCACGCAGCCTTCATCCTGCCTGATCTGGGCGGCGGCGGTGCCGAACGCCTGACCGTAGATCTGATCCAAGGTTTTGTTGATCGAGGCGCAAGGGTCGATCTGGTGCTGATGCAGGCGCGCGGCGAATTTCTTTCGCTGGTGCCGCGCGGTGCACGGGTGGTTGATCTTGCAGCACCCAGACTGCGTCAGGCTTTTGGCCCTCTGCGCCGATACTTCAGGCAGGAACGGCCAGATTGCGCGCTGGCTTCAATGTGGCCGCTAACGACAGTCGCCATCGGCGCAGCAATGGGCCTCGCCAGGCGGCCGCGCGTTGCCGTTGTTGATCATTGCCCACTTGCCGAACAATACGGCGATCAGCCCGGCACGCTCGTCGCATTGCGGACGACTATTCGCGCGCTTTATCGGCGGGCCGATGCCGTGATCGGCGTGTCACGCGGGGTGGCCGACGAAATCGCCAGCATGGCAGGAATGAAGCGCGATCAGGTGGCCTCGATTTTCAACCCAGTGCCCTATCCGCTGCGTTCGCAAACCGGTATTGATGCGCCGTGGCAAGGCCACGACGGAAAGCGGATTCTTGCCGTGGGGCGGTTGACCGCGGCGAAAAATTTCCGGTTGCTGATTGATGCTTTCGCGCGCCTGCCACAAACCGCCGATGCCAAGCTGGCCATTGTTGGCGAGGGTGAACTGCGCGCAGAGCTAGAGGCGCAAATTGCGCAGCTTGGTCTGCGCGGAAAGGTCATCTTGCCGGGCTTTGTCGCTACGCCGGGCGATTGGTATGTGGGGGCAAACCTACTCGCGCTGACGTCGGACTATGAAGGCTTTGGTAACGTTCTGGTCGAAGCCATGCATTGCGGACTGACTATTGTCGCGACCGATTGTCCCGGCGGAGTTGGCGAAGTGCTTGGCGAAGGCAAATGGGGCACGCTTGTGCCATGCAAAGATCCGGCGGCGCTGAGCGCGGCAATCGAGCAAGCGCTGGCGGCTCCCGCAGATCCTGACGTTCAGCGTGGACGGGCGCGCGAATTTTCGGTCGACCTGGCGGTAGATGCCTATTGGCAAGCGCTGAGCCCGGTATGAACGGTACACCGTCTCC
>JANNZB010000515.1:0-2857 GCA_031410395.1 Novosphingobium sp. | reverse complement strand
CTGTCGAAGCACCCGCGCAACCTTGGCCCCATATGCCTCTAACCCTCGCCACAACCACCCCGGATGAACCGGAAATCTTCGCCTCGATCCAGGGCGAAGGCCCCTCTGCAGGCTGCGCCACCGCCTTTGTGCGGCTGTCGCGCTGCAACCTCGCCTGCGTTTGGTGTGACACTGCTTACACCTGGAAGTTCAGCGGCGAAGGCAGTTTTGACCGTGCAGCCAATCAGATCACTTTACCTGAAGAAGAAGTAGCCAGGCGCATAGCCGCGCTGGGTAAATCGCGGCTGGTCATCACCGGCGGTGAGCCTTTGCTTCAGGCTCCGGCGCTCGCCCGGATGCTTGCGCTGCTGCCGCACCCCCGCGCAGGCGGGGACCTCGGGCCTGTCAGCACTAACGGGCCTGAGGTCCCCGCCTTCGCGGGGATTCACGTCGAGGTCGAAACCAACGGCACGGTGGATCCTCCGACCGCGCTTGCGGGCCTCATCCAACAATACAACGTCAGCCCAAAGCTCGCGCACAGCGGCAATCCGGCGGCGCTCGCGCTTCGACCCGATGCCCTGACCCAGTTCGCCAAAAACCCGCGCGCATGGTTCAAATTCGTCATCGCCAGCCCTGGTGATCTGGACGAGGTGCTGGCTTTGGCCCAAACCTATTCCATCCCCCCCGCCCGCATTTTCCTCATGCCCGAAGGCCGCGATTCGGCGACTCTTCGGACAAGGGGGCAATGGCTCGCCGATCTGTGTTCGCAAAATGGCCTGAATTTCTCCGACCGCTTGCACATCCACCTGTTTGGCGACACGAGGGGGACGTGATCGACGAACCCAACATCGAAGTTTCGGCAACCAGCGAACCTGTCCCCGAACAGCCACCGGTGCACGGTGATCTCACCCAAGGGCCGATCTTTAAAACGCTGATCGCCTTCTCGATCCCGATGCTGATCGGCAATATGATCCAGACGCTCAACGGGTCGATCAACGCGATCTGGGTCGGGCGGCTGCTGGGCGAAAATGCACTGGCGGCAACGACCAATGCCAATGGCGTGATGTTCCTGATGTTCGCGCTGGTGTTCGGCTTCGGCTCGGCAACGACGGTGCGGGTAGGCCAGCATTTTGGCGCGCGCGATGTTGAAGCGGCGCGGCGCACGTTTGGTTCTGGCCTTGGCTTCTGCGTGCTGATGTCGGCGGTGATTGGTTTGGCCGGCTGGATCTGGTCACCGCGCTTGTTGCACCTGCTTTCGACGCCGCAGGGCAGCTTTGACCTCGCCATTACCTATCTGCGCGTGATTTTCATCTCGATCCCGTTTGGCACCGCGAATATGATGCTCGGCATGGGGCTGCGCGGCGCGGGCGATTCCAAATCACCAATGTATGCGATGATTTTGACCGTCGCGCTCGACATCATCCTCAATCCGCTGCTGATTATCGGGCTGGGCCCTGTGCCATCGCTGGGGATTGCCGGATCGGCTCTGGCGAGCTTTATCGCCGGGCTTGGCGGGGTGATCTATCTGGTCTTCATGCTTTATCGCAAGGACCTGCCCTTGCGGCTGCGCGGCGGCGAATTCAGCTACTTGCTTCCACTGGGGGCCGAGCTTAAATATGTGCTCGGCAAGGGCGTGCCGATGGGCACGCAGATGCTGCTGGTTTCGTCCGCGCAGATGGTGATCATCGGGCTAGTCAACCGCGAAGGCGTCGATTCTACCGCGGCCTATGGCGCATCAATGCAGCTGTGGAATTACCTCCAGATGCCGGCCTTCGCGATCTCGATGGGAGTTAGCGCGATGGTCGCGCAGTCAATCGGCGCGGGCAAACATGACCGCGTGACCAAGGTGACCAACGCCGGGATGGTCGCCAATCTGACGATGACCGGGGTCCTTTCAGTTGTGCTTGTTCTGTTTTCGCACCCACTGCTTGCGCTGTTCCTTGGCAGAGCCAGCCCTGCGCTGCCGATTGCCCAGCATATCCAGTATGTCGTGACCTGGAGCTTTTTGGTGATGGGTGCGTCGATGATCCTCGGCGGCACCATGCGCGCCTATGGGGTGGTGGTATGGCCGCTGATCACGATGTTTATAGCGTTCTATCCAATCCGGCTGGGGTTCTATTTCCTCACCTATCCGCGACTGGGGCCAGACGCGCTGTGGTGGGCGTTCCCGGTCGCGTCAGCGGCGTCGGTGGGGATGACGGTCTTGCTCTACACGCGCGGTTCGTGGCGCAATAAACGCCACTTGGCTTACGAAGCGAGAACCTGAATTACCGACCCTGCGCACGCCAGCGCATTACGGTGCGCTGGACCGAGGCTTCTTCGCCGCCCGATTGCCGCCACAGCTCGGTAAAGCTCGGATCGGCAGAGGCTGGGCGCTTCATTTCTTCGAGCTCATCAAATGTAACGCGCATCGGGATCGACACGCCTTCGCCCGAGATAATACATTCGCGATTGCGCAGCGCGGGGATTGAATCGAGAAACCCGCGCGAACCTTCGGGCATGGCTGCGCGGACGAACGCCTGATCGCGATCATTGTTAAGCCGCATGGCGATGATCGTGCCGCACTGCGAAAGTACGCCTTCGGCAAGATCTGACGGGCGCTGCGTGATCAACCCCATCGACACACCGTATTTGCGGCCTTCTTTGGCAATCCGCGACAGGATGCGGCCGACCGATGATCCATCAGCGTTCTTTTCGTTCGGCACGTAACGGTGGGCTTCTTCGCAGACCAGCAGGATTGGCCGCATCTTTTCATCACGGCCCCAGATGGCATAGTCAAACACCAGCCGCGCCAGCATGGCTACCACGGTGGAGGTTATTTCCGACGGCACACCCGAAACATCGATGATCGAGATCGGTTTGCTATCGGCTGGCATAC
>JANNZB010000514.1:0-4533 GCA_031410395.1 Novosphingobium sp. | reverse complement strand
AATTCCGCGCCTTCTCAATCGCTCGCGCATTAGTGGAGGGCAGATAAAGCGCCGAACGGCGGGGGCGGTCTGGGGGCGTCATGGGGTAATCCAGCAATGTTAAGTTGCCTTGTTCATTCGCCTGCTGCTGCGCCACGTCAAGTCCGCCTGGTGCCCGTACTTGACCTAATCGCGTAATTTCGGCAGACATGCTGAACTAATGTTCAGCAACGTAGCGAGCGGGTGAGTGGATTTATGACCAGTAATCCAGCCACGGTCCCCGCGCATGTGCCCGAGCAGCTTGTATGGGAAGCCAGCTTCGATGCCTTCACTGCCGAGGGCGATGATCCCTGGCTCGCCATCTCCCGGCTGCATAATGGACCGCCGGTCCTCTGGGTAACCGACGTTGCTTATGGCCGATCAGGCTGGCTGGTCACCCGAATGGACCTGATCAGCGAGGTGATGATCGATTACGAGAATTTCACCGCCGAACGCCACGGGATGATCGCCGATCTGGTGGGAGAAAACGTGCGGCTCAACCCGATTGAAATCGATCCACCGGCGCATCACGGTTTCCGCAAAATCCTTAACCCTCATTTTACGCCCAAAGCCATGCGCGGGCTGGACGATGCGGTGCAGCGATCATGCTCTGCACTGGTTGACGCTTTTGCTGGCAAGGGTGGCTGCGAATTTGTTGCCGATTTTGCCGTTCCTTTCCCGAGTTACGTTTTCCTCGATCTGATGGACATGCCGCGCGAAATGGTGGTTCAGTTCATCGAATGGGAAGACGCCATCATGCGCGCGCCCGACATGCTGGACCGGGTGAAGGCGGGCAGGGCGGTTTACGCCTATCTCAAGGCGCACCGCGAAAAGCAGTTTGAAAGCCCAGGCAACCCCTTGCTCGATGCGATGGTGCATGGCGAGGTCGATGGGCGCGAGCTGAGCTATCTGGAATCGTTGGGCATGTTCTATGTTCTCTATGTCGGCGGCCTGGACACGGTTTATTCCACGCTCGGCTGGATTATGCACCACCTTGCCACTCACCCTGAACTTCAGGAACGGCTGCGGGCAAATCCGGATGAAATCCCGCGAGCGATCGAGGAATTCAGCCGCGCCTTTTCCGTGGTTGTCACCCACCGCCAGCTAGCGCGCGATCACGTGTTTCACGGGGTGCCGATGAAGGCTAGCGATGAAATCCATCTGCCGCTTTCACTGGCAAATCGCGACCCGGCGCTATTCGAAAATCCGCACGAGATCGACATCGACCGCAAGGCGCGCCACATCGCTTTCGGCACCGGCACTCACAATTGCCTCGGCATCCACCTCGCCAAGCGCGAATTGCGCACAGTGGTTGCAGAATTTCTCTCGAGATTTCGCAATATCCGGATCAAGGATGGCGAGACCTATCGCTATCACACGGGGCGCACCTTTGGCGTTGAATACCTTCCGCTGGTTTGGGACTGAGGTTCAGTGGCCCAGCTTTGCAATTAGAGCTTCGCTCACATTCCAAAGCCGCGCTGCTGCTTCATCGTCCTTCGCGGCAACTGAAGGTTCGCGTATTTCGCCCATGAAAAAGTAGCTGCCGGTGATCGCGGCGGCTTCGGGTGCGGAGGCCAGATGGACGATGGTTTTAGCGGCAGCGTCGGGGGTTACAGCGCGGTCGCGGATTTCGTCGATGCGGGTCTGGAATGTTGCGTCTCCGTGTGACCAGAAGTTGCTGGTAACCGCGCCGGGGTGGATCGCGTTGGCGGTGATGCCCTGATCCGCGCCGCGCCGCGCCAGTTCGCGGGTGAACAGGACATTGGCGAGCTTGGCCTGGCAATAGGCGGCCCCAGTGGAGTAGTTCGCCGCCAGGTTCAGATCATCCCAGTTTATCGCCGGGCAGTATTCGTGGGCATCTGATGAGGTGCTGATTACCCGTGCGTGGCTGGTTTGCAGGATTGGCATCAACCGCTTGGTCAAGAGAAAGTGCGCGAGGTGATTGGCGGCGAATGTCGCCTCGAAGCCATCGGGCGTGATGACCATTGCATCGCGCACGCCGCCAGCGTTGAGCACCAGCGCATCGATCCGCGCGGTCAGCCCCGATATTTCATCGGCGAGGCGGGCGACTTCGGCCATCACGTCAAAATCACCGCGCAGCATGATGAAGCCGCCGCAATCTTTCGCCGCACCTTCGATCTCGGCAATCGCTGACGTCGAACGCGAAGGATCGCGCCCGGTTCCAATCACCTGCCAGCCCATTGCGACCAGCATCCGTGCCGCTGCCTTGCCGATACCGGCGCTGGCACCGGTGATCACCGCGACGGGTAGTTCTGGGCTGATGGTCATGCTGGTTCACACGCTACGGTGGGATGGTCGCCCTGTTCAGGGCTGGACCGCCCGGTCAGAAAAAACAGCAGTGCCCCGATCAAAGTCGTTACCGCAGACAGCAGCAGGAAGGGCACATAGCTGTCAGTCAGATGCAGCGTGGCGCTGAGGAACAGTGATCCAATCGCCGCGCCCAGGCCGATGGCTGCAGTCATGAAGCTCAGCATCAGGCTGTAATTCTTCATGTCGAACCGCCGCGAGATGAGGTAGGCGCCGATATCGCCCTCCGCCCCCTGCGCCAGGCCAACCAGCAGCACCGCCCCGCACATCAGCCACACAGCAGAGAAGTGCAAGGCGAGGATGACAAAGCCCACCGCAGGCAGTCCCAGTGCGGCAAGCGCGACCAGATGCGCGGAAACCCGATCAAGCGCAATGCCGCAGGCGAACCGGCCCGCGATAACGCCAATGGCGTAAAGCGAGACCAGCCAGACCGCCAGCGCTTCGCTCGCGCCGCTGTCAGTCACCACCAGCTTGAGCTGCGACGAGGCGAAAACCTGCGGCAGATTGACGAGGACCATGCCGGTGAAGATCAGCAGGAAGGTGCGGCTTTTGATCAGGCCAAAAAACTCCGGCAAGGCCAGACGATGATCGGTTGAATGCCGCGCGCCCGCAGGTTTCAAGCTGCCCATCATCACCACGGCAACCGCGCCGCCAATCGCAGAAAGCGCGGCGAGCGCCAGCCAGCCAGACCGCCACCCGTGCTCGGCGATCAGCCTTGCCAGCAATGGCACCGCGATAGCGCCGATCAGCGGCGGCCCGGTCATCAGCACCGAAAGGGCAATGCCGCGCGCCGTATCGAAGCGTTCAACGATTACGCGGCTGAACACCATCGTCGTCGTCAGTATGCCGATGATGTTCTGCAACAGATAGATCGCGAAGAACTGCACGATCGATCCGGTCATCTGGGAATAGGCAAAAAACCCCAGGGGCACCGCCGTGAATCCGACCATCGCAGCTACACGCGGCCCCACTCGGTCGGTAAAGCGCCCGGCAACAGGGATAAGCGGCATGGTCAGTAGCGAGACCGATCCGATCAGCGCAAATTCAGCCTTGGACCAGTTAAATTCCGTCATCATCGCCGGGCCGAGCAGACTCATCGTGTAATGGCTGATCGCTGAGCCAAGCGACATGCCAATCGTGCAGGCCAGCAGAGTCGACCAATTCAAGCGGAACTCGCGAAAGTACATCTAATTCTCTCCCCTCGGCCTGGCTCAACCAGTGCCTGCACCTTCGACGAAAAGGCGGACTGTATAGACAATACGTTCGTCAATTTCTGACTGGCTTAGCGCCATTCCGGTGGCCACCATGCGAACCGGGCCGCCAACCACCATGGACATAAATGCCGACGCTGCAAACTCGCTGCGATCATGCGCGACG
Source organism: Novosphingobium sp. (assembly GCA_031410395.1). GTDB lineage: Bacteria > Pseudomonadota > Alphaproteobacteria > Sphingomonadales > Sphingomonadaceae > Novosphingobium. The sequence goes on along the minus strand of JANNZB010000514.1, from coordinate 810 downwards.
CTGCCGGCAGGGGAATGGCGGCGCAATTGCTGCGCAACAAAATCGATGATCGGTCCGGCACCGCGCACGAATGCCTCATTGGCGATCTGCGGAAAACGATAGCTTTCGGTATTGATGATCCGTTGCAGCATCTGGCCTTCATCCGTCAGCAAGTGCCGCAAGCGCAGCCGTGCGACCGCCACCAGCGAAGGTTCAAGCTGCGAACGGTCAATCGCACCAAGCGCGGCGCCCGGCACCATGACCCGCTCGATTGCCCGGCTCACCGCGGCAAGGAATAGCGATGCCTTGTCAGTGAATTTTGCATAGACCGTGCGCTTGGTCATGTTCACGCTGGTGGCAATCGCCTCGATGGTGGCATGCTCATATCCCCGGTCAAGAAAGTGGGCGAGCGCAGCATCGAGAAGCTCGGAATTGCGGGCCTCAGCCTGATCCTTGGTTGGTCGTCCGGCACCCTTGCGCGGCTGGTCAGAGGCAGGGAGGATTGCTTGCCGCACACGGGCCCTTTCAAAAAATCGCTTGCGCTTGGTGGCGAATCACCAAATAATGATACGCAAGAGTTGCCATTTGTCGAGTCGCTATATCGACCACGCCATATGCGCGAGGGAAAGGAAAGCCGTGATGAGCTCCGCGATTGAAAAACTGATGAGTCACGTCGATGCGCCAGACCGGTTTGATCACACAGCCGCAGAGCTCCGCGCTCTGCAAGTCGAAGCGTTGAATGAGCGGTTTCTGGACCGCAAGGACAAGATCAAGCTGCTGCGCCACCGCGCCGAGGAAGCCGGGATCGAGGAGATCAAATCTGTCGAGGAT
>JANNZB010000513.1:0-1626 GCA_031410395.1 Novosphingobium sp. | reverse complement strand
GTTACGGGTTTTCAGGTCTCGCGTAGCCCGTCTTTATTCGTCACATGGCGGCAGTTTGCACTATGATGAGGACACACTCACGGGAAAAATATTTTTCCGCATCGAGTCCTTGTTGGAGCGGATGACCGATCATTTGCTGTTTGTGTCCATCTATGAGCTGACGACCTATACCAAAAAGGTGCACACGCCGCGCATCCCGTATTCAGTGATTTATAACGGCCTTCGCGCTGAAGAATTTGAGCCGGTTAGAACCAGTAACGATGCGGCGGATTTTCTGTTCATCGGTATGATGCGCGATCTCAAAGGGCCAGATATTTTTATCAGCGCTTTTGCCAAAGCTGTGCGCGAAACCGGCAAGAAACTCACAGCGGTTATGGTGGGCGATGGTGAGGACCGCGACAAATATGTCGCACAAGTCGCGGCGCTTGGTCTCTCCGATCAAATCAAGTTCTTCATGCCGATGCCGGCGCGGGATGCGTTTCCGATGGCGCGGGCCATTGTTGTTCCCTCGCGTGCCGAAGCCATGCCGTATATCGTTTTGGAAGCGTTGGCGGCAGGTATGCCAATGGTGGCGAGTGCTGTGGGCGGGATACCGGAAATATTCGGCACGGGCTCTTATGCGCTCATTCAGCCGGATGTCGGTGAATTAGCTAGCAAAATGAAGGCTTTTATCGAAAATATGGCGACGTTGAAGGCAGCCATGCCTGCGGTGGCGGTGCTAAAACAGCGCTTTGGGGCTGACGTGATGGCGCGCGAGATTGAGTCTCGATATCGCACAATAAGTTGATGACTGAGACGCGAACATCAAACCTCTCGTTAAGGGCTTTTTGCTAGGGTTTTCTTCTGAAATCCTCGGAATTGACGATGAACGAAATCGACCCCAGCGCCAAGTTCAACAAGAACGCCGTCAAGGCGTTTGCGCCCGACAACGTCGGCGCGGCAATTGCGGTGAAGCTCAACCCGATCGCCGAACAAGTCGCTAACCAATATCGCGCAGACTCGATGTCGCCGATCATGGTGTCCGGGGTGTTGCGGCTGGTTGAGTTCGGGCTGTTGGCGGTGTCTGGCTATCTGATTTATGGTGCCTATGTCGGTTCCGGCGGTCCATTGAACTGGGAATATCCGGCTGTTATCACCTGTGGCGCGTTTTTGATGGTCTTGCTCCTAGAGATGGGCGATGCCTATCAGGTGACAGCTCTGCGCAATCCATGGTCACAGATCGGCCGCGTGCTGTTCTCCTGGATCGGTGTTTTCGCGACGCTGGCGCTGGCCGGGTTCTTCCTCAAGATTTCGGGCGAGTTCTCCCGAGTCTGGTTCGGCGCTTGGTTCGGTGCCGGTCTTTTTGTCATTTTGGCGCTGCGTTTTCCGCTCTCCGGTTTCATCCGGCGCTGGGGCCGAAATGGCAAGATGGAACGCCGCGCAGTGATTGTCGGCGGCGGAAAATATGCCGAGAGCCTGATCCGCTCGCTCGAACAACAGGGCGATAATGACATCCGTATCTGCGGGATTTTTGACGACCGCGATGATCAGCGCTCGCCGACCGTGGTGGCGGGCTATCCGAAACTTGGCACCATTGCCGAATTGATCGAGTTTGCGCGGCGGGCGCGGATCGACATGTTGATTGTC
>JANNZB010000512.1:0-3445 GCA_031410395.1 Novosphingobium sp. | reverse complement strand
CATCGGGACTGAGCGCAGGTAACGCGGCTTAAGCTGATACCAGCTTCTGCAAATTTGATTGGGCGGCAAGGCAACTTGCTGCCCCTTCCTTTGTGTGATCCATAACCTGAATCTATTGGCTGCTATGCCCCGCAAAATATTTCATCAGGATAAGCTAAATCTTAACCAAGGTTTCCTAAACGTTTATGGCTTTTCCAATTTCGGTTGGTGAGGCGGGGTGGACTACAGACTGGAGACCGACCGATGATGTTCATCAAACAACTGTGGAGCGATCGAAAAGGAGCAACCGCGATTGAATATGGCCTTATAGCCGCGTTGATTGCGATGACCCTTTTTACGACCGTTGGCGGCCTTGGCAGCCAGCTTAATAGTAGCTTCTCGAAGTCTTCTTCGGGGATGAGCGCGGCCAATGCAGCATAAGACGTGAGCATTACAATGAGCAAAAGGGGCGGCATGCCAGACTGCCGCCCCTTTTGCTCATTCTGTCACATTAGTAGGTTATCAGCTTTATCTTTTGCCCGGGAACCAGTGCGCTCGTTGATGTCAGGTTGTTAAGCATCAGGAAGCGGTCCATCTGATAGTCAGAATAGGCCATCCTGGTTGACAGCGATTGCAGTGTGTCTCCTCGCTTCACCGTCATCACGGTAACCCTGCGCGGCTTGATTGCACCCGCTTCGCTGTCTGAAATCCGGTGCATTGAACCGAACATTGCATTGAACACATCACCGTTACCCGACGGAACGATCGTCAAAAAGTGAACCACACGGGTCGGATTAAGCTCGTAAGCGAAAACCGCGACATCAACCTGACCGTTGCTTGTCGTCGCTTGTGCCACGCCGTAGGTTGCCGAAATGCCATTCACCGTGGTGCGCTGGAGTGTCGAGGGCCGGATTGCCGTCTGTCCTTGCTGATCAAGACCAGCAAACACCGTGGTGATGTAAGATTCCATATTACCATTAAAAGCACCGCTGGACAGTTCGCCCTTGCCGGATTGGCCGCTGATGGCCACCGCGCGGGTGCCATTGACCAGATAAAACCCTTGCGGCGCGTCAAACGAGAAACGCATTTCAGGATGGGTGAACTTGCGGCCTTCAACCACCCCCTGTTTTGGATCGTCGCCCCACATGATGCCGTTGATACCGGCGAGGAACCGGTCTCGGTTCGTCACGCCGCGAACATTGGCCCCGGCCTGCCTGAGAGCGGCAGCAACCCGTGGCCCATCGGGTGGATGGCTCGACGCCCATTCAGGCACCCGCGCACTTGAACCCTGGATCTTGGCTTCGAGCGCGTTCTCATTCGCCAGACTTTGCAAAACCGTGCCCATCGCGCGGGGATCATATCCTGCCTTTCGCAAGTACGAAATTCCCAGATTGTCGGCTTCGGTTTCCTGGCTGCGCGAATAACTAAGCGTGAGTAGCTGCGATCCCTGCAGCAACCCCTTTTGAATGAGATTACCAGCAGCGCTGTTGCCCAGGACCGCACCCGCGAGCACTGATCCGAGCACGCCAAGAATGGAATTGGTCTGAGCCTTGGATTGCCGCTTCTTCGAATGCTGCGCGACGGTGTGACCGAGTTCATGCCCCAGTACGCCGCCAAGTTCGGCCTCATTGTTCATCAGCCCGACCAGTTCACGCGTGACGTAAACATAGCCGCCAGGGATGGCGAAGGCATTGTTAACCGACGAATTGAGCAGGGTCACCGTGTAATCCGTCTTTGCGTTTCCAAGCCCGGTTTGCACCGCGATATTCTTGCCGATGCTTTCCACGTAAGACGCCTGGGGGCCAGACATCGCGCCGCCAAATTCCTCTACCAACTGAGGATGGGCTTTTGCTCCGTCGGCTTTGTCAGCAGCACTGATTGCTTGAACTGGTTGCGGCCGATATTGCGGCGACGGTTGCGACTGTGCGCGCGCGACCGCAGGAGAAAGTGCAAGAATACTTGCTCCTACCAATGCAAAAACCCGGCTTTCAAATTTTGCGACCACTTTTGCGGCTCCTTCTCGTGTGCAGACAACGCTGCCCTCCGAAGGCGGAGGGTTGCGACCAGAAGCGATGTTCAACCCGAGGCTACCTCGCGTCAACCCCTGCCGATGCGAAGGAAACGCTCCTCGCGCAGATTGGTTCGCTGGGCCGGGTCAATTTTTTCGAGCGCGTCGAGTTCGTCGCCGATTACTTTGCCCAGCGACGCGGCCATCATCGCGGAATCTCGATGCGCGCCGCCCATCGGCTCAGGAATGATCCGGTCAATCACCATGAGCCTGAGCAGATCCTGTGCGGTGACTTTCATCGCCTCGGCAGCATCAGGTGCTTTTTCCGCTGTGCGCCACAGAATCGAACTCGCGCCTTCAGGCGAAATCACCGAATAGACTGCATGTTCGAGCATCAGTACCCGCTCGGCGCTGGCGAGCGCCACTGCGCCACCTGATCCGCCTTCGCCAACAATCACCGAGACCATAGGCACCGGCAGATCAAGACAAGCCTCAATCGAACGCGCAATCGCCTCGGCCTGCCCGCGCTCTTCCGCCTCAACGCCGGGAAAGGCACCCGATGTATCGACCAGAGTTACCACCGGCACGCCAAAACGCCCGGCAAGGGCCATCAGCCGGATCGCCTTACGATAGCCTTCGGGCTTGCCCATGCCAAAATTGTGCTTGATACGGCTAACAGTATCATGGCCCTTTTCATGACCGATCAGCATTACCTTGCGGGTCCCCAGCCGGGCAAAGCCGCCGATGATCGCCTGATCCTCACCGAAATAGCGGTCCCCGCCGAGCGGCATAAAGTGGCTGAAGGCAGACCCGGCGTAGTCGAGGAAATGGGGCCGCATCGGATGTCGGGCTACCTGCGTTTTTTGCCAGGGCGTGAGCGCGGCATAGGTGCTGGCGAGCAGGTTTGCGCTGGCCCTTTCAAGCCTGGTAATTTCCTTGGCGAGATCAATCTTGCCATCGGCGGCAGTAATGCGCAATTCAGAGATGCGGGCTTCGAGCCCCGCAATCGGCTTTTCAAATTCGAGATAGGATACCATCGGCGCGGCTCTAATCGCCCGCGCGATGCGCCGCAAGCGCCGATGCAGATCGCTGCGCCAGGGGCGCAGGGCGCTGGGCCAATGGGTGCCGCGCATTCACCAGCGCTACCAGCCGCGCTGCATCGACATGGGTGTAAATCTGGGTGGTCGAAATGTCTGCGTGACCGAGCAAAGTCTGCAGAACCCTAAGGTCTGCCCCGCCCTCGAGCAAATGCGTGGCGAAGGCGTGGCGAAGCACGTGTGGGCTGACTTTCGCCGGATCGAGCCCTGCGCGCAGCGCCAGCTCGCGCAGCAGCTGGAACAGCCGGATGCGGCTGAGATGCGCCACCGATTTCGTACCCACCCGCGCCGGGAACACATGCTTGCCGCCCCCGGGTCGCAGCGCCAGCCAGGCGGTGAGTGCATGGCGCGCGCGCGTGCT
>JANNZB010000511.1:0-1531 GCA_031410395.1 Novosphingobium sp. | reverse complement strand
GTACTGATATTGCTACGTAAACAATGTTAAACAGTGGCGCTCTTTCGTTCAACATTGTTAAACGCCGCCTATCTTGTTGATTCTAAATACTTCTCTTCTCTTTAGTCGCGCTTAGAAAGCGTTTTCCTACACTCCCGCCCCGCTGCTATCCAAGTCACGCCTTACGCAGTGCGACCACGCTCCACATCGAAACGGAGCTGAAAATGTCGTACGAAACCATCATTGCTTTCAGGGCCAGCGACGCCATGCGCGTGGCCCTCGATCAACTCGCTGAAGAGCGCGAAACCGACATCGGCAAGATCCTTCGCGTGCTCGTCGCGCGCGAACTCGGGATCGTGCGCGATCCCCTCGCCGACCTGCGCGAACAGATGCTGTTTGCAGCCATCGCGCTCGACGGTTTGCTCGCTGCAAATCCCGACACCGGCCTTCGCGCCCGGATCATCAAGATCTGGCAAGATCGTCTCGCCGGGGAGACGCCCCATGTCGCGTAACCTCGTCAACTTCACCCGGGGCAGCCAGCTCATCGGGCACTTCGGATTTATGTTTGCAGCAGGGCTCAAGGCCCCCCTGATGCTGGCCGCGATCACTCTTTGCGCATCGGTCTGGTGGCGCTGTTCGGTGCTGCTTCCCGATCATGACAGCTATCTATGCTGGATGCGACTTTACGCCGATATCTATGGCTGGTTCGAGTTCGATCCAGCCAAGAAGATCAACCTCGAATTGCGGCACGGCGGTCATGTCCAGCTGCCGATATCGGCCGTCGCCAGCCAGCCGATGGTGCAGGCGGCATGGGCCAAGCTGATGACCGCGGTCTTCCAAGGCGCAGGCCTTGCCGCGATCGTCACCCTGCCCGTCGTCGCGGCGTTCGGATGGATCGCGACCTGGTTCGGCCGGCGGTCGAAAGAAAGCCGCCACGAACGCGGGGCAACGCTTGCCAGCCGTGGCGCACTCATCGCCGAAATCGGGGCACACAACAGCGTCCAGCGCGCTCGGGAATATCGGCGCTTGCTGGGTTGGGGATGGCGCCTGGCATCGGCCAAGGAACGCAAGGCAGCCAGGCTCTACGATTCCTATGACCTTGCCGGCGTCCCCTTTCCGTGGCGGCTCGAACAGAGCCATGCGATGCTCATCGGGACCACTGGCACCGGCAAGACGGTCGCATTGCGCGACCTGCTCACCCAGGTTCGCGCCAAGGGTCATCGGGCAGTTGTCTTCGACCTGACAGGCGCCTTTATCGAGGCCTTTTACGACCCTGCACGCGACGTGATCCTGAACCCAATGGACGCCCGCTGCCCGCAGTGGTCGGTGTTCGACGACTGCAGCGATGAGGCGTCGCTGACGGCTGCGGCCGAGGCGCTCATCCCGCATGATGGCGGCGGCAGCGAGCAATTCTGGGTGCTCGCCGCACGCATGTTGTTCGTCGAAATGGCCCTGAAGCTGAGAGCCGAAGGGAGGGCAACCAACGCCGCCCTGTCGAGCGTATTGATGACCGCGAGTCTCGCCCATGTGCACCGGCTGATGCAGGGGACCG
>JANNZB010000510.1:0-4256 GCA_031410395.1 Novosphingobium sp. | reverse complement strand
CATAATCGCTGGAAGTGCATCGGGGCCAGACATATGCGCCGCACCGACCGCGACGAAGGGCTTATGCCCCTCGCGCAGCATTGCTTCGATCTTGCTGTTCCACGCGGCATTGCGATCAGAAAAGAGGGCTTTTCGGATATCAGGGTCGGCCATCATCCCGGTGCGCATTTCGCGGGCGATCACATCAAGGTCACCCTTACGCCAGGCTTCTGCAAGCTGCGCAAAGTTTGCCTCGCCCGCATTAACGCGCAGGGTGGAGTTGAGCATCTCGCGCTGATCGACCTCAGCCAGATGGTCGAAGATCGAAAGCTGGCTCAGCGTACCTTCAAGCTCTCGGCGCGGCAGTTCGGGCTTTGCCTCGACAATGGCGCGATCAATCCCGCTCCCCGGATCGGATTTCTTTTCGCTGATCCCCGCCAACATCAGGGCCGCCGCCCATGTTTCCACATCGGCGAATTGTGCGGGGTCAACGTGATTATCTTGCAACAGCTTGGCTAACGCAGGCCGCAGCTTCGGATCCACCCGGTCAGCCAGCGGCGGCAGGCCTGCGCTGTGCGAAAGGCCATCAAAAACCTTCTGCATCGCCGCTTCGTCATCAATCGCGGCAATCTCGAGCACCAGCATATCGGCCTCATCCAGCGCCCGGCTTACCACTGGGCTCCGCCATTCGGCCTCATGCGCCAGCGTGTGGATCGTGCCGAACAGCCAACCGTGCTCGCCATACGCGCCGGTAACTTCCCACATGGCCGGATGCGCCGGTTCGGGCTTGGGTTTTAAACAGGCGGCCAAACCGAGACACAGGCCGAGCACGATTAGCAAACTCGTGCGCAATTCCCTGGCCTTATTGAACACGAGTGGCGTAGATCTTCATCTTGCCGAGATAGGCCTGCACCGAACCTGTTCCCGCCAGATGGCCCGCGCCCACCGCGATAAACACCTTGCCCGGCTTCGCCATCCGCCGCCTGATCCATTCCGCCCACGATTGGTTGCGGCTGTAAATCAAAGCCTGCGCCATTTCCGGAATTTGCTCATCCTCGTTGACCAGCTTGGCGAGGTCATCAACATTGCCCTTGGCCCAGAAATCAACCAGCTTGAGCAGCTCCTGGCGGATGCCCGGTACGCCAACCATCACCTCGTGCAGATATTTGAGCTGAATTTTGCGCGGCAGACGATCAAATATCCCGAGTTGAAATTCGATGGTCTCCAGCCCCTCGTGCGTTTGCGAAAGAGCCTTGGATTTTACCCCCAGCTGTGCCTCAACTCCGTTCTCGGCCTTGAAATTCTCGCGCACCAGTGGGTAGTCGGCGAGCACGATGGCTGCAAACCAAGGCTCATAGGGGTCAATTGCCGCCACCGGAATCTGATATTGCTGCAAGATCGAATCGAGCAGCGTGACATCTTGGGGCGAAAGCAGCTGATGCAGCGTCTGGCTCTTGGGCAGCATCGCAGTGCGCATCACCACCGATTGGACCAGCGCGGGTTCATCACCGGGAATCTCTGTCATCAGCGAATCAGACTCGCGCATCGCCGATTCAATCTTGCCGCGATACCAATCAATCCGATCAGGCAGTACGTGGATCGTGCCGAACAGATAGATCGTCGTGTCCGCGTCAGACAGCTTCCACAGCGCTGGTTTGGCCATCCGCATCGGCGGCAGCTTGGGCGCAGCCGGCTTTTCTGCCTTGGCTGCCTTAACTGGCTTTTCGACCTTTGCAGTCTTGGTGATCCAGTCCGCCTGCGCAGACGCACAACCCAAGGCGCTGGCGGCAAGGAAAAGGGCGATTTTTCTCAAAAGATTGGTCATTCGCGCAGAATAGCCGCCCTCGTCCTCCGCGTCTATCGGCGAAATCGCCTTCATCCGGCTTGGCAAAGCGTGGTCGCAAGGTTGATTATCGGCCCACCATCGGCCAAAGGCGCGGACACAATGGCTGCTGACCAATCGCTTTCCTTTCAGGACATGATCCTGCGCCTCCATTCGTTCTGGAGCGCGCAAGGCTGCCTGATCCTGCAACCCTATGACATGCGGATGGGCGCAGGCACGTTCCACCCGTCAACCACCCTGCGCGCGCTGGGGCCTGAACCTTGGAAAGCCGCCTATGTCCAGCCGAGCCGACGGCCTACGGATGGCCGTTATGGTGAGAACCCCAATCGGCTCCAGCATTATTATCAGTATCAGGTGATCCTCAAGCCCAACCCGGCGAACCTTCAGGAGCTTTACCTTGAAAGCTTGAGCGCGATTGGCGTCGATCCGCTGGCGCATGACATCCGCTTTGTCGAGGATGACTGGGAAAGCCCGACACTCGGCGCTTGGGGGCTGGGCTGGGAAGTGTGGTGCGATGGCATGGAGGTGACGCAGTTCACCTATTTTCAGCAGATCGGCGGGTTCGACTGCAAGCCGGTTGCGGGCGAGCTGACTTACGGCCTCGAACGGCTTGCCATGTATATTCAGAACGTCGACAATGTTTACGATCTCAAGTTCAATGATGATGTGAGCTATGGACAGGTATTCCTTGAAAATGAACGCCAACAATCGAAGTATAACTTCGAAATTGCCGACACTGATCAGCTGTTCAAAGGCTTCCAGCACGCCGAGGTCGAATGCCAGCGCTGCATCGCAGCCGCAGTGCCGCTCGCCGCCTACGATCAGGCGATTGAGGCCAGCCACCTGTTCAACTTGCTGCAAGCACGCGGGGTTATCTCGGTGCAGGAACGGGCAAGTTACATTGGCCGGGTGAGGGATTTGGCCAAGGGTTCATGCCAAAGCTGGATTGATAAGAATTCGGACCAATGGGCGAAGGATTTTCCGGGGTGGGTGGCGTGAGCGATTTCCTCCTTGAACTGCGCTCGGAAGAAATTCCCGCCCGGATGCAAGCCGGCGCGCGGGCTGATCTGGAAAAGCTGTTCCGCAAGGAAATGGACGCAGCAGGCGTTGCGCTAAGTCAGATCACCATACTCTCAACCCCGCGCCGCCTTGCACTCATCGCACGCGATCTACCTGACGCTACATCAGCGGTAAGCGAAGAAATCAAAGGCCCAAAAACCAGCGCTCCCGCACAGGCGCTCGAAGGTTTCTTGCGCAAAACCGGCCTAATGCAAGACCAGCTTACCGAACGCGACGGCGTTTACTTCGTCATCAGCGAAAAGCCCGGCCGCGCCACCAAAGACGTGCTCGCCGAAGCTATCCCGGCCATAATCCGCGCTTTCCCGTGGCCCAAATCGCAACGCTGGGGCGCGGCATCAGTCTCCACCGAAAGCCTGCGCTGGGTGCGGCCCTTGTCCGGCATTGTCGCCATATTCGGCGAAGACCTTGTCAAATGCAGCGTGGGCGATGTCACATCAAGCTACGCCACGCGCGGCCACCGTTTCCACGCTCCGGGAGAAATCACCATCGGTGGCGCGCATGACTATGCCGAAAAGCTGCGGCTGGCGCACGTGATTGTTGATCATGAAGAACGCCAGAACACGATCCGCATCGGTGCCGCCAAGGTGGCAGCGGATGCCGGATTGGCGCTCGTTGAGGACGAAGGGCTGGTGATTGAAAACGCCGGGCTCACTGAATGGCCGGTGCCGCTGCTCGGGCGGTTTGATGTGGATTATCTTGTGGTTCCGCCTGAGGTTATCCAGCTAACTGCACGGACAAACCAGAAGTATTTTGTTTGTGAGCTGAATGGCAAGCTCGCCAATGCCTTCGTATGCACGGCAAACATCGCGGCGAGCGATGGTGGCGAGGCGATCGTCGCAGGCAACCGCAAAGTCCTCGCCGCCAGGCTCAGCGATGCGCGCTTCTTCTGGCAGCAGGACTTGAAGAAGAAGCTGGCGGTTCACGCGGAGGGCCTCCAGCGAATTACCTTCCATGAAAAGCTTGGCACAGTGGCCGACAAGGTCGAGCGGGTTGCCAAGCTGGCCGAGTGGCTCGCCAGCGAAGGCATTGTCCCGAACTGCGACCCCAAGCTGGCGCGGCAGGCGGCGGAGCTGTGCAAGGCCGATCTCGTCACCGAAATGGTCGGCGAATTTCCCGAACTGCAAGGCCTGATGGGCGGCTACTACGCCCGCGCCGAGGGTCTGCCCGACGCCGTGGCCGATGCCATCGCCGATCACTACAAGCCGGTAGGGCAGGGCGATGACGTGCCAACCGCGCCGGTGACGGTGGCGGTGAGCTTGGCGGATAAGATTGATAGTCTAGCGTCATTCTTTTTTGTAAACGAGCGACCATCAGGTTCAAAAGATCCTTACGCCCTTCGACGCTCCGCTCTTGG
>JANNZB010000509.1:0-2368 GCA_031410395.1 Novosphingobium sp. | reverse complement strand
GGCTGGATGCTCAACCTGATTTCGGGCGGACTGGTCCACCCGCACGAATTGAGCGATGTACTCAAGATTGGCCGCAGCCTGGTTTCGGCTGAACTGACGCGGCTGACTGAGGCCGGACTGATCGAGAGCCGCACCGGCATCACTGACCGGCGACGCACCGAACTTGCGCTTACCGCAATCGGCAACAAAGCGCTCGCTCAGATCCGCGCCGAGCTGTTCCGTATTCTAATTGAGGCGCTGACTGGATACAGCCCGGCGCAGGTGCGGATGCTTGCGACAATGCTGCAAGACTTGCGTGTCAAAGCCGCGGCCGCGTTCTGAAAGGGAATTTCGGGTGGACCGGCTGGGAATAGAATTCATCACCGCGCTCGGCCAGGATCCGGTAGACTTTGTACACACCGCTGCCGATTTGGAGGTCACCCGCATCGGCATTGCGCTCGCACCCATCGTGCTGGTTCCCGAGGACGCGCCGCGCTGGTCGTTGCGCGATGATCCGGCACTGCTCGCAGACGTTAAATCTGCGCTGAAATCGCGCAGTGTCTCGGTGATGCTCGGCGAGGGCTTCCTTATCCACCCGCAAATGGACCTCGCCAATTCAGCGGCTGACATGGACCTGCTCGCCGGACTTGGAGCTGAGCGGCTCAACCTTGTGGGGCTAGAACCTGATATGGCGCGCAGTCAGGACCAGTTCGCCCGCTTCGCCGAAATGGCAGACGAGCGCGGGATGGGCGCGACGATCGAATTCCTTCCCGGGATGCCGGTCGGTGATCTGGAAACTGCGCTTGCTTATGTTGCGGTGAGCGGCTGCGCAAACGCTGGCGTGCTGATCGATTCGATGCATTTTTTCCGCAGCGGCGGAACTATCGCACAGCTTCGCGCGCTCGATCCGGCGAAGATTGGCCATGCCCAGCTATGCGATCTGCCCGAAGATTCGCCCTACGAAACATACGCTGATCAGGCGAAATTTGAGCGGCTTGCCCCCGGCGAAGGTACGCTTCCACTCAGGGAATTTGTCAAGGCGCTGCCAGCCGGAGTGCTGCTCGGTCTAGAAGTTCCGCAGCGGGCAAAAGCTCTGGCAGGGATCGATCATCGAACTAGGATCGGCGCGATAGTGCAACGCTGCCGCAGTTTTGCTACAGGTGTATTGTAAAAATGTGTCGTCACTTTATGATCGCGGTGGATAAGGAGGACGCCACGTGAACATAGCCCGCGGCACGTTTAACCAAGCCCCGCTCCCCAATCTTGGCAATGCCCCGGTCCCGGCCAAAGCCTATTACGATCCAGAATGGTTCGAGCTGGAACGGCAGGCGGTTTTCCTGCGCACATGGTTCCCCTGCGGCCATGTCTGCGAGCTGCCCGAAAGCGGCAGCTTTATCCGGCGCGAATTCGAATTCGCCCGCGCCTCGCTTATCATTACGCACGGCAAGGACGGCGTGATCCGCGCCTTGCACAACGCCTGCACCCATCGCGGCACCCAGCTGACAGAAGCGACAAGCGGCAAGCAAGCTTCGTTCTCATGCCGCTATCACATGTGGACCTTTGGCACCGACGGCGCGCTGCTTTCCGCGCCCGAATTCGAAAAGTTCGGGCTCGACAAGAAGGATTGCGGGCTGAAACAGGTGGCCTGCGAAGTTCATGCCGGGCTGATATTCGTCAATTTTGACAAGTGCCCGAGGCAGACCCTGATTCAGTTCCTGGGTGACCTTGCCGAACCCATGACCCACGTTCCATGCGCGCATGCCACGCAATTTTCAGAATATGTCTATGAGATCAATGCCAACTGGAAGCTGACTTACGACAATTTTCAGGAAAACTATCACCTGCGCTTCATCCATCCGAACTCGGCCAAAGCGGGGTTGGGACCAGACAATCCCTTCGGCTATCCACTCGAAGTTGCGCTGCACGATCCGCACCGCACCCAAACGATCTGGTCGAACGCCGATGCTTTGAGCGAACTGACGCCGGGACAGATGCTCGGCTTTGGCGCGGGGGCAAAGGCGGCCGCGCGCGGGGACGTGCCTGAAAACGCCCACAATCGCACCTATTTCGCTCTGTTCCCCAGCTTCTTCATGCTGGGATCGAACGGCAACAATTTCAGCCACACCGTCTATCCGATCAGCGCGGAAAAATCGCGCGGGGTGATCCGGATTTACTGGATTGGCGATGATCTGACTGCCGGAACGCGTTTTGCGCGCGAATATACCACCGCCACCACCCGAGACATCCATTCGGAAGACATTTCGGTGATCGAAGCTGGCCAGCGCGGGCTTACCAGCGGCGCGCTCGAGCAGGTGCACTTTCAGGAGCAGGAGGTGCTATGTCGGCATTTGTATTTGATGGTGGCAGATGCGGTGGCTGAATATCAGGC
>JANNZB010000508.1:0-4148 GCA_031410395.1 Novosphingobium sp. | reverse complement strand
AAGCGCAAACGGCAGGCTGAGCTTGGAACGAAGCGAACCATCGCCCGCCAAAGGCATACCCACCTTTGCCCGATTGGCATTGCGCACCAGCATCAGCGCGAGGCTGTTTGCCAGCAATTCATCATAGGCCAGCCGGTCGCGCGCCGAATTATGCTCGTCCTTGTGCGCCAGCAGAATCGCATCGCGCCATTTCGGCCACTGCATCTTGTCAAACAGGCTGGGCTCGATCCATTCGGGCATGTCGGGCAGAAAACCCAGCGCCTGCTGCACCAGTGTGCCCAAGCGCCCTTGCGTCATTCCGTCCGACAATGCGTAAACCGGCTCGCACAGCGCGCCAAGCAAATCACTGCCAGCATCGCTCACGTGATCGGGATGAACGATCTGCAACAACTGGCCATATTGATCGAGCCGCCCGGCGATCCACTTTTTTTCGCCCAGCGGCAATTGCTTCTTCGCCCAGCCGCCATTGCGCCCGAAATAGGTCAGCGCGCAGATGTTGCCGGGGCCATCACTGGCAAAAATTCGCATTGGCCCTCGACCCGGAGAGCTGCGGTATTCGATCGGTGTCAGCGCGATCACTACGTTTTCACCAACGCTAGCGTCATCGAGGTCCGCCACTGCGCGGCGCTGCACAAAGCGCTCGGGCAAGTGGTAAGCAAGATCTTTCACTCGGGTCAGCGAAAGCCGTTCGAGCGGGCGCGCAAGGTTCGGTCCGACACCCTTGAGACTTTGCGTTTCGACAAACAGAGGATTGAGGCGATCAGGGCGCATGGTGCCCTTCTGATAAACTGCTGGGCGAATGCGACAAGTGCCGGGAACAAAGCTGCTGTCCATGCATTTGATATGTGGGACAAGCATCCGCCTCAGACCACAAAACTGGAGATAAACTATCATGGAAGCCGAAGGATTTACTGATGCAATCGCACTGCTGAAGGCCGACCATCGCAAAGTGGAAAAACTGTTCGAGCAGTTTGAAGAGGCAGAAGATTCGGAGCGGAAGCAAAAGCTGGCTGAGCAAATTTGCAACGAGCTCAAGGTGCACGCGACGATCGAAGAAGAGTTTTTCTATCCCGCCTGCAAGGGCGAAGTCGAGGAAGACACGCTCAGTGAAGCTTATGTCGAACACGATGGTGCAAAAGTCCTGATCAATAACATTCTGCTCAGTTCTCCCGTAGATGAATATTACGATGCGAAGGTGAAGGTGCTTTCCGAGGATATCAAACACCACGTGCACGAGGAAGAAATGCCAGGCGAAGGGCTGTTTGCCCAAGCTCGCGCTTCCGGCGTTGATTTGGTTGCGCTGCGAGACCAGATGCTCGCGCGTAAGGAACAACTGATGCCGCAGGCAAAAGCGAATACGCTTCCGCCCGCAGTGCCCACGGCGGTGCGCATGATGGCCTGACTGAGCAATCAGGGTTGCCCGATCTGCTGCATCCAGTTAGGCGGACGGGATGCAGCAAGATCGCTTTAAACGTATGCAGTTTCGCGCATGGCATCGCGGTACGCGCGAGGCGGATTACATGATTGGCGGCTTTTTTGATCGCTTTCATGCCGAGTGGGATGAAGAAGCAGCGGCGTGGTTTGAAGCGCTGATTGAAGAGGATGATGTTGATATTCTCGGCTGGGCGCTCGGCACATTGTCCGTGCCCGATCTCTATGCCGGTGCCATGATGCAGCGGATGCAACAGCTCGATTACGTTGATATTCCGCGCTGACCGATCCCCCACCCGCCTGCGGGAGGGGTTTGGGGTGGGTGAGTCAGTTCTGACGTTCGCCTGATTGTTTGAGACTGACCCACCCCCGGCCCCTCCTGCAAGCGGAAGGGGAGACATGCGGCACCGTCAAAGCTAAAGGCAATCACGAATCGAACTCCGTAAGCCCTTAAAAACGGCCTGCGGGGCATTTGCTATTGCCCCCAGTACTTGAAGCGCCCGAACACCCATGCCTGATCTGAACCGTATCCTTTCGGCCAACAAGCCGCTCACGCTCTCCTCGATAGCCCGGGGAGCGCAGCCGCTGGTTATGGCGGACTTGGCGCGGGCGGCTGGCGGGCGCGCTGTCTTCGTTGCGCCAGATGATGCGGCTATGCGCGCGGTTGCTGAGGCTGCTCAGTTCTTCGCACCCGAACTGGAGGTGATCGAATTCCCCGCGTGGGACTGCCTGCCGTTTGATCGCGCCAGCCCTGCCCTTTCGGTCAGCGCAAAGCGTCTCTCCGCGCTGCACCGCCTGCAAATGGCGCCAAAAGGGCCGCAGTTGCTCGTCACGACAATCAATGCGCTGCTCCAGAGGGTGCCAACCCCGTTCCGCATTCGCGAATCGGTGCGGCTGCTCAACCCGGGAATGGAGATTGGGCGCGAAAGCCTGATCGCATTACTCCAGCGTCAGGGTTATTCGCGCACCGATACTGTCGCCGATGCCGGTGAATTCGCTGTGCGGGGATCGATATTCGACATTTTCCCATCGGGCCTCGAACTAGGCCTGCGGCTCGATTTCTTTGGCGATGAACTCGAAACGCTGCGGCTGTTCGATCCGGGCACCCAGCGCTCCACCGGCGTGCTTGACGAACACCTGCTGCTTCCCGCCAGTGAGGCGCTGCTCGACGAGGAAACGGTCAAACGCTTTCGTACCCGCTATCGTGAAATGTTCGGGGCCAATGCTACATCCGACCCGCTCTATCAGGCGGTCACCGATGGGCGGCGGCTCGCGGGCATGGAACACTGGTTGCCGCTATTTGAGGACCGGCTGGAAACGCTGTTCGATCACGTAGGCGCCAAAGACCTGATTGTCATCGACAGCGCTGCGCTTTCAGCGGCTGACGAGCGGCTGGGTGACATCGCCGATTACCACAAGGCCCGCACCGAAACCTCAGGCAAGGCTCCCGGCTCCTACCGTCCACTCACCACGTCAGCCCTGTATCTCAAGCGCGAAGAAATTGACGCGCAGCTATCGGGCTGGCCGATTCACCGTTCAGACATCTTCGCCCAGCCGGAAAGCGCGTCGGTCATCGACTTCGGCTTCTCCTCAGGCCGCGATTTTGCGCCTGATCGGGCGCGCGGTGACAATGCCTATGAGGCCGCAGCGCGATACCTTGCCGGACAAGCCGCGCAGGGGCGGAAAGCGCTGATCGCCTGCTATTCCAATGGCAGCCGTGCGCGGATTGCCGCCATTCTTGGGGAGGCGCACCGCCCTGCCCCTGTTTGGGCGGATTCTTGGCAAGAAGCACTGGGCTTCGCGGCGAAGGGCACCCCGGTGGCGCTGGTGTTGCCGCTCGAAAACGGGTTTGCCAACGCCGGGATTGAACTGGTCACCGAGCAGGACATTCTCGGCGACCGCCTCGTCCGGCGGCGCAAAAAGCGGAAAAGCGCCGACGCTTTCCTCGCCGAACTGGCGGCGCTGACACCGGGTGATCTCGTTGTCCATATGGAGCACGGCATCGGCCGCTATGAGGGGCTGCTGTCGATCCCTGTCGGCCAAAGCCCCCACGATTGCGTGATGCTGGTGTATCATGGTGGCGACAAACTTTACGTACCCGTAGAGAATATCGACGTGCTGTCGCGCTTCGGCAGCGAAAGCGAGGGCGTCGGTCTTGATCGGCTGGGCGGTGAAGCCTGGCAAAAACGCAAGAGCCGCCTCAAGGAACGCATCCGAGAAATCGCGCACGAATTGCTGCGCACTGCTGCGCAGCGAGCTTTACGGCAGGCACCTGTTTTACTTCCGGAAAAGGCGGCTTACGATCAGTTTACCGAAAAGTTCCCATGGCAGGAAACCGAGGACCAGGAAGCTGCCATTGACGATGTTTTATCCGATCTCGCAGAAGGCAAGCCAATGGACCGGCTGGTCTGCGGCGATGTTGGCTTTGGCAAGACTGAGGTTGCCCTGCGCGCAGCTTTTGTTGCAGCAATGGCTGGCGAGCAGGTTGCGCTGATTGCTCCCACCACGCTCCTCGCACGTCAGCACTATTCAGGTTTTGTTGAGCGCTTCTCCGGGTTCCCGCTCAATATCGGACGGCTATCGCGGCTGGTGGGTGAGAAGGAAACAACGCAGACCAAATCGGGACTGGCGTCTGGTACAATGGACGTCGTCATCGGCACACACGCGCTGCTGGCGAAAAGCCTGACCTTCAAGCGCCTCGGCCTCGTCATCGTCGA
>JANNZB010000507.1:0-4060 GCA_031410395.1 Novosphingobium sp. | reverse complement strand
CCCCGATCAATTCGGCATCAGTCCGGACTCGCTTCACAATTTCTATGCCGAACGACAGGCGAAATGGCCGTTCGCGGAATTGAGCGGGGGAGTTTCTACATTCTCACCAGCTTTGATCGCGATGAACCAATCAGGCGACGATTTGACGAGCAATTGGCTGCGTTTGCAGCCGGGATGGATGCGGATTTGGGGTGAGGCGGCTTACTTTCCACCCACATAAGTCTCGTCATCTTGAACTTGTTTCAGGATCCATCAAGCCCAGCTCTCGGAGCACGCGTTGGAAGCGCAACGGCGCTGTTAACTCTTAAATGAGCAGACGGAGCCTAGAGGCGAAATGGATCCTGAAACAAGTTCAGGATGACGGAAGTTGAGATTGGTGGAGAGCAACGCGCGAGCCACTCACCGCCGCCCTTTCCGCAAAACCACCACATTGCTCGCCTGCCGTTGCAGCCGGTTCCACGCGTCCAACGCCGCCACCTTATAGGCTTCAGCCAGCGTCGGGTAATTGAAACAGTTGTCGACGAAATAATCGATGGTGCCGCGCAGGTTGATCACCGCCTGACCTATATGGATGAGCTCGCTGGCGCCCTCGCCGATGATGTGAACGCCGAGCACTTTGCGGGTTTGTCGGTCACAGATCAGTTTGAGCATTCCGGCCTCGACCCCCATGATGTGCCCGCGTGAGGTTTCGCGAAAGCGGGCGACACCGCATTCATAGGGGATTCCCGTGGCGCGCACTTCGTCTTCGGTGAGACCGACTGAGGACAGTTCGGGCACCGCATAAATGCCGTAAGGATAGGCGCTCCCCGCCGATGTCAGCGGCTGGCCAAACGCGTGACAGGCGGCCGCGCGGCCCTGTTCCATCGCGGTTGAGGCTAGGCTGGGAAAACCGATGACGTCGCCAGCGGCATAGATGTGGCTTTGGGCGGTTTGATAGGTAAGCGGATCAACCGTCAGCCGCCCGCGCGCATCGGCGCTCAGCCCGCAGGCATCGAGGCACAGGTCTGCCGTCGCACCAATTCGCCCCGAAGTGAACAGCACCATGTCGCTCGCCACCTGCCTTCCATCGGCAAGTTCGCACACCGGCGAGCCATCGGCAGCGAAGCGCACCGTCTCGACCGATCCGCCAAGCCGCAGGGCAATGCCGCGATCGCGCATCAGGTGGACGAGGTAATCGACTACCTCGCGGTCCATGAATTCGAGCAAGCGCTCGCGCGGTTCAATCAAAGTAACCGGCACATCGAGAGTGGAGAATATTGTCGCATATTCAAGCCCGATTACCCCGCCGCCAACCACGGTGAGGCTGCGCGGGAGGCGCGGGTTCTGGATGAAATCGTCGCTGTCGAGCACCCGAACGCCATCGAAAGGAATGCCTTCGGGCCGCCACGGCCTGGTGCCGGTGGCGATCAGCACCTTGCCCGCCTCAACCTCCTCCTCGATCATCCTGTCGCTATCGCAACCTGCAATGGCGAGCACATGAGGCGCGATAAACCGCGCCTGCCCCACCCGCGTTTGCACACCGTTGCGGGCGAACTGGTTTTCCAGAACGGCGATTTCATGGTCGAGCGTTTTGGCCATGCGGGAGGACAGATCGGTGATGCTGATCTGCGCCTTGACCCGGTACGAGCTGCCGTAAAACCCGCGCTCGCGCCAGCCTGACAGGTTTAATGCGGTTTCGCGCAAGGTTTTGGACGGGATCGTGCCGGTGTGGACTGAAACACCGCCCACCCGCGCGCGGTTATCGATCACCAGCACCGATCGTCCGAGCTTCGCCGCCTGAATTGCCGCGCGCCGGCCCGCGGGGCCAGCGCCGAGGACAACCAGATCATAGCGCACCATTTGATCTCCCCCGTCCCATGAACTCATCAGAACGGCAGAATGCCCGCGCGGCTTAACCCCATCTCACAGATTTCGCCGGGGCGCTGATCAATGCAGTTGCGCGGCAATGTGGGCGCTATACAGTCGCACAGCGTTCAAAACACCACACGATGGGAATCCCCGATGGCCGAGACGAGGCAAGTTCCGTTTAAAGTAACCGATCCCGAGCGGATCGATTCGCGGCGCTATTTTGATCCTGAATTCTATCAGGCCGAAGTCGATCATCTGTGGCCGCATGTCTGGCAAATGGCCTGCCGGCTCGAGCAAATCCAAGAGGTCGGGGACTGGATCGAGTATTCCAACCTTGGCAAGTCCGTCATCGTTGTCCAGACAAAAGACGGCGTTAAGGCCTATCATAATGCCTGCCGCCACCGCGGGGTTCCGCTGGTTGCAGACAACGGCCACGGCAATTGCAAGGGCAAGGGGTTCATCTGTCCGTTCCACGGCTGGAGCTGGAATACTGATGGGAAGAACACCTTCGTTTACGGCAAGCACCTTTTCGATGCGCGACAGCTTGATGCGCAGGATATCGCGCTGCGCACCTGCCGGGTGGAAACCTGGGGCGGCTGCGCTTTTATCAACCATGATGATGCTGCGCCAAGCCTGCGCGAAACGCTGGGTCCGGTGCTCGAAAACCTCACCGCCCACGGCCAGGATGGCCAGCGCGCCGAATGGTGTGTCGGCGTGCATCTTCCGGCCAACTGGAAAGTGGCGATGGAAGCCTTCATGGAAGGCTATCACGTGATGCGCACCCACCCGCAGCTACAACAGGCTATCCCTGTACTCTATAACAATATGTACGGGCATGACACTGGTGGGATCGGGGTTCAGGTCAACCCGGACTGGACCAAGGAACAGAACGTCGCAGCGCAGATGCGCAACCTTGAACTGCTCAGCGTCGGCATGAACGGCATGGTCCATGCCAAGGAAGTCGAGATCGCCCGCGCCGTTACTGCCGATATGCTGCCCGATGATCCCGAGCAGATGATGATGATGTGGTTCGGCACGGTGATGCACATGATCAGCGCCCAGTTGACGGCGCGCGGCGAGAATGTGCCTGATCTGCCCGCCGTCGCGGTTTCACACCCGGTGAACGCGGTGGAATTCCTGTTCCCGAACTACTTCCTGCTGCCGTTTTTCACCAGCACATCAACCTATCGCATTCGGCCCACGGGTCCGGAATCCTGCTTCTTCGAGCTGTGGTCGCTCACGCACTTCGCGCCCGGCACCGAGCCGCCGGTTGTGATGGAGCCGACTGTCGTACCATACGATAGCAAGGAAATCCCGCCGATCCCGCAGCAGGACTATTCGAACATCCCGATCCAGCAATTGGGCATGCACGCCACCGGGTTTGATTTCATGCGCCTGTCAAAGGACAAGGAAGGCATGATCAGCAACTACAACCGTATCCTCGATGGCCACATTGCAGGCAAGAATCCGAAAAAGTTGGCCTTGGCGACGCACAAGCTGGGCGGCAATTTTGACGGCCCGATTTTGGAACTGGATATTTGAAGGGGGTGACCACATCAATTCATCTCGTCATCCTGAACTCGTTTCAGGATCCATCAGGCCTCACGCGCGGGGCATGAGCAGAAGCGCAACGGCGCCATTGGTTCTAAAGCACCCGCGCACTGGGCCTTCAGGCGAAATGGATCCTGAAACGAGTTCAGGATGACGAGAACGGTGGGTTGGGGTTGGGGCCCTTACCCCCCAACCATGCCAAAACCGAACTTCAGGTGGTCCATCTCGCCAGATGGAACCGGCGCGAAGCACGTGGGATTCGCGCCATCACGGATCGCGCCGATATTCGCCGCGACATCCTCAACTGACCATTCAGGCCGGTAAACGCCCCGGCTTTCGGCGATGAAGGCGCGCGCAATGCGGCCGCCCATGGCGACGAACATTTCGCCGCTCGCGATGCACTCTTCATGCGCCAGCCACGCCACTGCTGGCGCGACCAGCTCTGGCCCCATCGGCGGGAACTTGCTGGTGTCGATGCCTTCAGACATGCGGGTGACAGCGGCGGGGATGATGACGTTGCTTGTGATGCCGTAAACCGCGCCCTCTACTGCAATGGTGTTCGACAGGCCCATTGCACCCGCTTTGCACGCAGCATAGTTGGCGTTGTTCGCTTTGCCATAAAGCCCGTTGATCGATCCTGTCAGCACCACCCGGCCATAGG
>JANNZB010000506.1:0-1972 GCA_031410395.1 Novosphingobium sp. | reverse complement strand
CCATGACGCCGACAGTGGATGCCAGCTTGCTTTTGCCGGACGCAGGGACTGACGCATCGAACAGAAACATCGGGGCGTTCGGAATTTCGATCCTGACCACAGCAGTAAGCATTGCCGCCAACGCCACTGATTGGGATGCCGGACTGGCAAAGTGATATTCCCGCAAAGGTCGCGATAGGATGTGCAACGCTTCCAGCGCATCTTGCTGTGAGGGCTTATCCGGCACGGTCGGAAAATCGCGTTCGGCATAGGCATGATAGATGCCCGTGTTGGGATCATAGCCCGGCTCGCACCGGCTCAGGAGTGGTGTGTGAGTTATACCCATCAGGACGGGCAACTGGCTTTCGCTGCGCCAATCGATATACACTTTGGCGAACCATTCGCGTGGCTGGATTTTCTCCCCGCGTTGGTTTCGCATATCGATCTTCAACCGCGATATGACGGCAATCAGCCACTTTGCGCTGACTGCCTTGGCCTCCAGCGTTCGCCTTCTCACGCGCCGCAACGGCACGTCGAAAGCGCCGCCGGTCTCATCCAGCATCACGAAGCGGCCACCTTGACGAAACAGCAGACCGCTTAGGGCGATATGCTGGTCCAGTTTTCTGAGCTGAGTTTCCAGATCAATCGCGTTCACGTTGATGGCATTCACCGGAATACGCGCCAAAACACGTTGACCGTCCAGCTTGAACCATTTGCGGATTGTCTTTTCGAGCGGCTCAAGTCCCGCCAGCGCAAGGAATTGCCGAAGTCCCGCAATAGGTTCGCCAGCTTCGTGCTTTTCCGCAGTGCTATGGGCTATCGCGCCGCGACTATCGGCCTCGTCATCTTCGGCCATTCGGGCGAGAAGCTCGATGTAATATGCGGCATCTTCGGCGCTGACGCCTAACTCGATCAGCGCGCCCGACAACGGAATGCTATAGTCGTGCCGTCCGCCCTTCGCCGGATAACAATACCGGGCAATCGCCATAAACACGACGAGGGCCATTGAACGAAACAACGTTGCGTGATCGACTTCGGGTGGATTGAGCTGGTCGAATGGCTGATTCCAAACCAGTTCATCAAATCCGGCGTCTGCGTCAGCCATCGCATATCGCGAGGGTGGCAAGACCGTGTAGCATTTGCCGCTGCGTATCTCGGCAAAGTTGGATGTGGCTATGCCGGCCTTGGCGAGCGCCGCTTTCTCTTCGGCCTTTCCAAACTGAAATTTGAAAGCCGTATTCGGCGCATCGCGGCAAATGACCAGACGATGGCCGGGAGCGTGGCGCGGCTGGCTGACCCGGCGAAATGACGGATAGTCTGCATGAGCCGTTGCGCCCGCAATTTCCCGCGCAATTGGATCGTCGTAATCAAGGTCAACCCAATGGCCCGATTTCTCACCCGGCTGAAATCCGACATTATGGCCCGCCGCGAAGTCGTGTGGTTGAGGGTCTTTGTCCGGCCATGCAGTGTCGATGGCCTTTTTTCCACCGGCTTCAATGCGGAGGGTCCGCAATCCCTTCCCGCGATAATCCTGCGCGCTACGGACGACACACTCTGAATGGGTCAGCTTCGCGCGATCACTCATGGCCAGCTCCATAGGAGAGCAACCATGCGTCCAGATCGCGGATATGGTAGCGCACCAGCCGGTCATTGACCTTGTGGAATTTCGGGCCAGCGCCCCGCGCCCGCATATCCTCCAACCCACGACGCTTGAGGCGCAAATAGGCGGCGGCATCTTCGGGCGTGAACCACGGTGAAAACAAGCGCGGATCATCGCGCAGTTGCATCGTGACCCGGTTGGCGATTTCGCCTGCCAGATCGGCAGGCACTTGTGTGGATTGTATCATGCGAAGCCTCGGTGCCAAGGCAACGCTCCCTTGTGGGGCGCTGCGGGTTAACACCGGCTCGCTGTTGACGTGGCAGTTTTAACTGATTGCCTAGCAGTAACCCCTCTTTTTTGAGCGATTTGGCCCTAGGGGATCAGGCCGCCGAT
>JANNZB010000505.1:0-6717 GCA_031410395.1 Novosphingobium sp. | reverse complement strand
CCCTCTGACGCGGACTTCGCCAGCAATGAAACAGGACCGCTGCTCGACAAGTATTTCAAGGGCCGCTCAAACGTCCCAGTCGAATTTCGCCGCCGCATTCTGCGCCTGATCGAGAACATGACTCTGGGGCGCAATGCCGTGGGCTACCTTACCGAATCCATGCACGGTGCGGGATCACCGCAGGCGCAGCGCATCCAGATCCTGCGCGGCATGGAGGTCGAGAGCAAAAAGGGGCTGGCGAGGGACCTCGCCGGAATTCCCGCCGACATTTCATCCAGCCCTTAATAATGACGCGCAGAACGATTGACTGCCATTATCTGCTGTCAGAACCTTGGGCATCGCCGGTGGCGGTGTCCGCCGCATCGCTCGCACTGCCAGAGGCAGCAATTTCGCGGTCGATTATCGTAGCTGAAGCTTCCAGCTTCTGGCGGGCTTGTTCGTATCGCTGATCAAACGCCGGCGGCTTGCGCTCGCAGCCAGACAGTACACCAGTAAGTATGAGCGCCAACACCACACAGGCAATTTGCATCAAGCGCATCATCAATAGCGCTTTCGATAGCGCACGTTGAAATTGGTCAATCCTGATCCACCGGCAGCCCCCAAAATGGACAACGCACGGCTGAGGCTGACCTCGATTTGGGTAGCAGTGAAGCCACGTGCGTCGGTGATCAATTCGAGATAAACATTATTGCTGATATAGCGCCCTGCACTGATAGCGGTGCCGCGTCCCGAAGCCGCATCGGGTGAAAGGATGGCAAGTCGCGAAAGCCCAGTTGCGGCGCGAAGCTTGCCTAGCGGG
The DNA here is from genome assembly GCA_031410395.1 of Novosphingobium sp. Lineage (GTDB taxonomy): Bacteria > Pseudomonadota > Alphaproteobacteria > Sphingomonadales > Sphingomonadaceae > Novosphingobium. The sequence goes on along the minus strand of JANNZB010000505.1, from coordinate 5,918 downwards.
TTAAGCCCGCCGCCGGTGGCACGCAGCGAGTTCAGCGAAGCGGCAAGCTGCACGCCTTGCAGCGGCGATAGCTGACCGACGGAATTTCCGAACAGAATGCGTGATAGAACCTCATCACCGGGCAGCGCCGGGTTCGAAGTGAAAGATATCTGCGGTGCAAGGGATCGGCCGGTGACGCTAACCGTTACGCTCACCCCATCGATATCCTCGCTGGCATTCAGCGAGACCAAAGGATTGGTGACTGCTTCACCGGTAAAGATCACGCGACCATCTTGAAGATCGAAGCGCCGCCCGGCAAAGTTCAGATTTCCGCGCACCAGATTGACATCGCCGGTCAGCCGCGGTGCGGTGTTGGTACCCGCCACGCGCAGGTCTGCGCTCCATTCGCTGTCGAGCCCCATCCCGGTAACCGTAAACTGGTTGGGCGCGTTGAGCGCCACATCGAGCCGCAGATCATCGAAGAAACTTGAACCCGGCGATGCTGGCTCATTGCCGGTGAACCGCAGACGCCCGCGTGGGGGCTTGAACCGCACGCCGGTGAGGTCCGGCACCTGCGCGGCGCCTTGCCGGATCAGTTCGTAACGGGTGTCGGTTAGCGCCAGCGAGCCCGAAAGGAGTGCGGTTGCACCCGCAACCTTGGTCAACCGAAGTTTGCCAGTAGCAGCCGAAGCAATAGTGTCGCTGCGCGCAATCCGCGCATTATTGAGATCAAATACCATGTCCATGGGAAAGCCCTGCGCCGCAGCAACAGAGATTGAGCCCTGCCCGGTCAACTTGCCCGCACCGGCAGTTGCTGCGAACTGTTCTACCTGTAACCTGTTGCCCACGAAGCGCCCTGACAACACCATGTCAGTTAGCCGGGTTCCGAAAGTTTGATTCTGATAAGTGAGCCCTTCTCCGCGGACGATGCCGGTCAGCTGCGGGTTCTCGACACGTCCACTGAAATCAGCGCCAACCGCCAGCTGACCAGTCAGCGATTGGTCGGTGAGGCCGCCAAATGACCACAAGGTATCAGCCGGGCCATTGTAACGTATCCCTCCGCTAAGTGCAGCAGCGTTCAGCCGCTGCGTCCAGTTACCGCTGGCGCCCGGGGCGCCCAGGATTGCGGCGATCCGCCCGATCACCGCTCCGCGCCGCCGCATCACCGCCTGCAAATTACCACCGCTGCCAGCCAGCGTACCGGTCAGGTTGAGGTCAATCGGATTGCTCACCGACACCGCCGTGGTCCGCGTAAACCCGTTGATCGCCAGACTGGTACGCAAGACCGGGAATGCGACCGGGTTGGTCTGCGCAAAATCCATGCTCCCGGTTGCCTGACCGCCCAGCCCATAGCCCGGGAAGATCGAGTTGAGCAGCGCCAAGTCCATTCCATCAAGTCGGCTTTGCACCGCAAGTCCCGCACCGTAAGTGCCTGACAGGCGCAGGTTGCCGCGCCCGAAATCAAGCCTAGATGGGAGCAATTCATACCCGCGCGCCGATGGCACGATCCGTGCCGGGCTGGATGTTTTGAACGCGATCCCGCGCGCACGGCCGTCGAGTGCCACACGCCAAAGATGCGGCTCGAAGACTACATTTCCCGCCACGCGGAATGGAACCCCGCTGACCCCTTCGGCCAACAACTTGGCCTGGCCCCGGCCGCCGCGATAATCGATCAGCGCCCGGGCCACTGCAAGATCGATTCCGCGCAGCCGCGATTGCGCCAGCTGCACATCGGCCACCACATAAGGAGTATCATAAAGCACCACTTTTGCGTCAACGATGGCGCTGCCGATCGTCAATCGTGCATCTCCAGGCAACACTGTATTGTTGGCCCGCAGATTGATCAGCGCTTGCTGATAGCGTCCCACGGCGCTGAGCCGGACCAGTCCCACCAACCCGCGACCATCGGCGCTTAGCTGACCAAGGTAAGGCCCGGCTGCGCTGCGCTGTAACCTCCCGGAAAATCCGATCCCCGCCAGATCTCCGCGATCAATCTGCAAGGTTAGCGGGCCTTTGCCCTGTAGCAAGGTGACTTCGGCGGAGATTGGCCCGTAATCGGTCGTGCCTGTGGCTGCGAAGCGGTAGTCGCCCCCAAAGCCACGAATCTGCGCGCGCAAATTGGCCAAACCGATACCGAACCCAGGATTTCGCGCCAGCAGCACAGCCTTGGGATTGGCAACCGTTCCGGTCAATTCCACCGCCAGCGCGCCATATTTGGACGACTGCCCATCCATGGTCATCGCCAGCAGCCCGCCCGGCGCATAAGTGCCGCGCCCATTGGTGATGCGCAGCAGAGGTGCCACCACACGCAGGTTAGAAAAACGGATTATGCCGTCGGTGCCATAGGCCACGCTACTTGATCCGCTGGCGTTACCCCCCAGAAAATCACGCAAGTTGGCGTTGTCGATCCGTTGTGAGCGCGCGCGGACAGTGCCAGTCAGCGCATAGCCCGAATTCACCAGCTTGAGATCAGCGCGGGTATCCACTGCAAAAGTACCGACGCTATCTATGCGATAATTGTTGATGCGACCGTTGAACGCGCCCGTATAGAACCCGCGCGAGACGTCTGCGATCAAGATCGCCTTGGCATCAATCCGGTCGGAGCGGATCCGCATATTGTCCGACAGGATGCGCGGCCCGTTGATGGCCAGATCGCCATCCAGTCGAACTTGGGCGAGGCTGCCGCCAGCCGCTGCTTCCAGCCCGGTTATCCGTACCGCTGACGCCTTGACCGGGATCAGCAGGTGATCGGGATTGACCCGCGCAGTTCCGCTTGCCTTCAGCCCTTCGATCACCACCGAATCGATTGACATAGCAGCCGCCGACAGGTTGTAGCGCGCATCAGGTGTACCAAATGCTCCGTTAAGCGTCAGCTGGCCGTGAAGCGCACGCGCGGCAATATTGGGCGCGAGTGCGGCAGCGCGCAGCACAGTCCAATCGAGCAACAAATTACCGAACCGATTGGTACCGAGATCGACCTTGCCGGTTGTGCTCACCCGCAAGGCATTGCTGATCATGCTTCCGGCCACATCGGCGCTGCGGCCAGAGAGTTTGGCCGTCATATCGACCTGAGTGACCGGTCCGGCCATCGCAGCTGGCAAGCCCGAAAGCAGGTGGCCCAGATTGGCGGTGCCCTTTGCGGAAACCGCGCCATTACGCGCGCCTATAGTTAATCGGGTCAGCGGCGCGTCCGCCAGATCGGCGTTCAGCACACCCTCCCAGTGATTCCAGTCACCCGCGCCCGCGATCCTTGCTGACAGCCCGCCTTTCCATCCACCCAGCGCAGCCAAAACCCCGCCGGTTGGGGCGTCGAGTTGCAGGGTCAGCGCCAGTTTGTTCGCCTGTGGCACCGCATCGAGCATTAGAACGATCCGGTCGCCCGCCAATCGGTCCGCACCCGCCAGTGTGCCGCCTTTAAGTGCGATTTGCGCGCGGCCCTTGGCAATGTGGGCCGATCCATCAATTTGTAATATGCGACGCTCGCCCGATACCGCCGGTTCAGTTATCAACCGATCGATCCTTAGCCGCCCAATGTCGATATCAAGATCGGGGAGCAAGGACCCGCTGCTGGTGCTGACCTTGAATTGCGGCACCCGTTCCAGCAGTGCTTGCGGTGCCTGCGCCGAACGGATGTCGATGTGATAGCGCGCATAGGCCGCCGGGCGCCAGTCCAGTGTAACAAGCGGCACCCGCAGGAACTCGCCTCGGGTGTCATAAGCGCGGATGTCGCGCAACTGAGTCCGGCCGAACAGTGAACCTTCAATCCGCCCGACGCTGATCCGCAAGCCACTGGAAAAGGTGGTATCGGAAATCCGCCGGGCTAATTGGTCACGTCCCCATTGGCTGTTCAGCCCGATAATCATTGCCAACAGCGCAGTCACTACCAGCAGCACCAGCGCGCCCGTCCAGCGCAAATACCGGCGCCGCGCTGCAGGAGCCGGCGTAGGTTCCATTTCCGGATCGGTCAGTTCAGGATCATCCGGGTTAATCAAAACGCCTGTCCGATCGAGACGTAAACGTTCACCCGGCTCTCGCCCTGCCGCTTGCCCAGCGGGGTGGCCAGATCAATTCGCATCGGGCCGAAATTGGTATAGACCCGCAGGCCCAGCCCTAGCCCGGCGCGCAGATCGGTGAATCTGGGTGTCGAAGCTGCGTAGGATTGGCCGACATCGACAAATGCAGTCACTCCGTAATCGCCAAACCGGTAACGCGCCTCGACCGAAGCCTCGTTCAGGCTGCGTCCTCCAATGGGATCCCCATTCGCGTCGCGCTGGCCAAGGCCCTGATAGCCAAACCCGCGCACTGATCCTCCGCCACCGGCATAAAGCCGCCGTGAGGGCGCCAGCCGGTCCAGTACTACGCCCTGAATACTGGCCACCCGCGCCCGAGCCGCCACGATCAGTTGCTTGCCCACTTGCCGGTAGATAGAACCATCGAGCCGCAGCCGCGCGTAGGGCGATGCCGAACCTTGAAGCGAAACTTCGGGTTCGGCCAGCACGCTCAGGCGGAACCCCTTGGCCGGATCGAGGAGATTGTTGGTGGTGTCGAGCCCAAGTTGGCCGGTCAGCCCGGCAATAGCATAGGTTTTGCGAACGCGCTTGCCTTGGGCGGGGTCGAAAACGCTTTCGTTAGTGCCGATGATTTGCCCGCCATAGGCATAGGTCAGGCGCTTTTGCCATAACGGGGTGGAGTCATAACTTATCCGTCCGGCCAGCCGACCGGTGTAGGCCGAAAAGGCATCATATGTGCTGTGCTTCAGTTCGGCTACCACTTCGAAAGACCGGTCACGGCGCCCCGCATTAGAGCGACGAAAGGCCAAGCTGGCTCCCTGCTCCTGGGTGCCGAGTACGCCGCTGGCGATCAAGGCACCTTCGGGCGGGAACAAATTGCGGTGCGTCCAGCTTGCCTCGACACGGAATCCTTCGCCCGTATTGTAGCCCGCGGTGGCCGCCAACACGCGCGGAGGTCCGGCCTGCTGTTTGACTACCAATGTCACGTCCTCAGAACCATCGGCGCCCGCGCTGACACCCGTGCGTCGCGGCTCGACCGCCACGGCGCTGAATAGACCCGTAGCGATCAGCGCCTGGCGCAAATCGTCTACCTGCCGGCTGTCATAAAACTCGCCGCGACGGAACCGGGCCAGCAAAGCGATGTGATCGGCCCCAAAGGCTGGCTTTCCTTCGGTTACCATGTCGCCAAAGCGGCCTCGCGGCCCAACCGTCACCGGCAGCGTATAGGCTGCCTCGCCGGTGTCAGGATCGAGCAGTAGGTCACGCTGCCCAACTTCGGCAAAAGGATACCCATTCTGGGGCAGCGCCAGTGCGACATTAGCCTCGGCCCCGATCACCCGTTCCGCGATCACTGCCTCGCCGACGGAGAGAGCCAGATTGCTGCGGATCAGATCGGATGGCTGCGTAGGATCGGCGGTGATGGAAATATTTGACAAGGCGAACTGCTTGCCCGGCTCAACCTCAATTACCGCCGATAGCGGCTGGCCATTTGCACCTCCAGACCGGTCAATGCGGCTGCGCACTTGCGGATCGAACCAGCCTTGCGCCGCAAGGAGTTTTTTGAGCAGCAACGTATCTTCGCTTAAGCGGCCGGTTAATTGCGCTAGGTTGGCTGCATGTCCATGGCCCTTGTCCAACGCTGAAAGCCCACGAAACGCTGCCGCCAGATCAACCCGGCTTTGCGCCTTAGTTTCCTCCAGCCCAGCCATCCGCACGACATAAGCAACCTCAACGACTGCATTGTTTTCGTCTTGTTTGGTGAATTCGACCGGCGTAACCTTGAATTCGGTCAGCGGAGACAGTGGTCTCTTTAATTCGGGATCACCGGCCGCAACAGCAGCGCCAGAGGAAACCAGAGCCGATCCGGCCCGTTGGGAAGTTGGGCTTGTCGGCGCTGCCACCAAGGGATTGAGCCGACTTTCGAATTCC
>JANNZB010000504.1:0-1640 GCA_031410395.1 Novosphingobium sp. | reverse complement strand
CGGCCTCAGCAGCCGGCCCAGTCCTGCGGCGGTAGCGATCGTTTTGCAGTCGTCCTTCCGTGTGCAGCAAATGTTTCCGACTCATCGGTTTCCTCAACTTGGTCGCTCGCTTCTGCTACTTCATGCAAGTTGCCATGGCTATAGCATTCCATGTTCGGAGCAAGGCGCTCCGTGATCGCGATCAGTTCGCGATGAGGCCGACAGCGATACCAAAGCGAGCCACAATCGGGGCAGAAATGCTGGTCCGCTTGTTCGCCACTGTCGGCCATGCGCAGCCAGACCTTGGCTTTGCCGGTAATCCGGACCTGCTTATCGGGAAATCGGGCCTGCATTGCGAAGGGCGCGCCGCTACGGCGCTGGCAATCAAGGCAGTGACACACGGAAATTCGCACTGGTTCGCCCTCACAATCCGCGCGCAGTTGGCCGCATTGGCACGTTGCAGTGCGCATCACTTCACCGCCCCCAAAAACTCATCCTGAGTAACACCCGCCTGCCGCAAAATTCCTCCGAGCGTCCCGGTCTTCACTTCCCGGTGCAACGGAACAACCGTACCAGCACCGCCCCGCCGCATCACCACATGGCTGCCGCGCTGGCGGATTTGCGCGAAGCCCAGCTGTTCCAGTGCCTTGATAACCTCCGCGCCTGAAAGAACAGGCAGCTTAGGCATGCACCGCCACGTCAAAGCTGGTTACAAGTGCTGCACCGTGAAAGGTCATCGGGAATTCCTCCAGGTAAAGCTCCACCGCTTCGCGCAGATTGGCCAGGGCGTCCTCGATGGTTTCACCCTGACTGACCGTCCCGGTCTCAGGATTGAGCGCGACAAAGCCGCCCTCTTCAGCTGGATTAAGCACTGCTGTTACCTGCATGATCGGTTCCTTTCGCCGGCCATCTTACCCCGCCGCCCGCTTCAACGCCACCCGCACCAGCGCGTTCAGTTCCGCGCCCTCGCCCAGCTCATGCAGCGCCCGCGCCACGGCATCCGCCGCGACGTTTGGCTTGAAGCCTAGGTTCTGCAGTGCGGAGACGGCGTCCGAACTTATCGATCCGGCAGGCGCGGCAGCAACGCCTACCCCGCCCGGAACCGTCGCCACGCCGCCAGCCTTGTCCTTCAATTCATTGACAATTCGCGATGCCAGCTTTGGCCCAACGCCCTGTGCCCGCGCCACCATCGCGGCGTCGCCGCCCGCGCAGGCCCGCTGCAATTCCTCCGTGGCCAGCGCCGAAAGCACCGCCAGCGCCATCTTGCTGCCCACGCCCTGCACGCCCGTCAGCAGCCGGAACCACTCGCGCTCCGCCGCGCTGGCGAAGCCGATCAGGCGCATGTCGTTTTCGGAAACTTGCAGCTCGGTGTGGATCGTCACCCGGTCACCCGTGATCCCCAGCGCGGTGAGCGTTTTGGCGCTGCAGTGGACCAGATAGCCGACCCCGCCCACGTCAATCACCGCCCAATCGGGGCCGAAGTCATCAAGCGTGCCGGTCAACCGAGCGATCATGGTTTGTTCTATGGCACAGTCGCGATTCGGGTGGAAGGAGGAAATGCGCGGGGGATGGTTGGTGCGGGTGCTTCGACAAGCTCAGCATGAGCGGGCCTTTTCTCATTGACCCAATCACCAAACCCCGCTCATCCTGAGCCTGTCGAA
>JANNZB010000503.1:0-2506 GCA_031410395.1 Novosphingobium sp. | reverse complement strand
TTCGACAGGCTCGGGAAGTGCGGGTCTGAGTGATTGGGACTCTAACAAACACCCGCACTTCCTGAGCCTGTCGAAGGACCTTCGTAAACATCAGCCCCAATCACTCAATGCTCGTCGTCGTTGCCTTCAACACCGGCGACGCCAAGATCGTCATCGCCGCCAAGATCAACATCGTTGTCTGGCGAATCGCTGTCCTCATCGATGTCCAGATCCTCTTCGGCCAGATCGCCGTCAGCAACCACCTCGGTCTTCTTGATCTCTTCATAGGGGATCGGCTGCTTCGATTTGAGCACCGGATCTGCGTTCCACGCATAGCCACATTCGATGCAGGTGATCGGGCTGTCCTTGCCCAGATCGTAAAAGCGGGTGCCGCATTTCGGGCAACCGTGCTTGGTGCCCCATTCAGCCTTGACCATGTCTATTCCTTGATGCTGCCCAACGATCAGCCGGTGGGCGGTAAACTAATGCGAGGTGCGGGATAGCAGACGAAAGCCTGTCCCTGCGCGGCGCGCGCCTTGCCATGAAGCGCGCGCGCTGTCAAAAGCCGCGCGCATTTCCCCTGTAAATTCGCCTGAAAGCCAGCCTAACCCGTGTCTTCTGCTGATCCCCAACACCCCCGCCCCCGCCGCTTCAAGCCCGCTGGCCCCTTGCGCGGAGAGATACGCGTGCCAGGTGATAAATCGATAAGCCACCGCGCGCTGATGCTCTCTGCGCTCGCGGTGGGAGAAAGCCGCGTCACTGGCCTGCTCGAGGGCGAGGACGTTATGGCAACCGCCGCCGCAATGCGCGCGATGGGTGCCAGCATTCAGCGCGAATGCATCGGCGAATGGACGATCCACGGCGTCGGCGTTGGCGGATTGCTTAAGCCGCAAACCCCCCTCGATATGGGCAATTCGGGCACCTCCACCCGCCTGTTGATGGGACTTATAGCGAGCCACGCAATCGAAGCGACTTTCACTGGCGATGCCAGCCTCTCCAAGCGCCCGATGGGCCGGGTGATCGATCCGTTAAGCCAGATGGGTGCCAGTTTTGAAGCGCAGCCCGGCGGCACCCTGCCGCTGACCATGCGCGGGGCGTTTCCAGCCGTGCCCATAACCTACCGCCTGCCGGTGGCCTCAGCACAGGTGAAAAGCGCGGTGCTACTCGCCGGTCTCAACACGCCGGGGTTCACCACGGTGATCGAGCCCGTGCCGACGCGCGATCATTCTGAGCGAATGCTGCGCGGCTTCGGTGCGGAGATTGAAGTTGAAACCGATCCCGATGGCACCCGCAACATCCGCCTTACCGGCGAGGCTGAGCTGCAGCCGCAGCAGATCGAAGTTCCGGGCGATCCTTCCTCCGCTGCCTTCTTCATCGTCGCCGCGCTGATCGTTCCGGGGAGCGACCTGCTTGTCCGCAATGTCGGGCTCAATCCCACACGTGCCGGGCTTATCAACGTGCTGCGCGACATGGGTGGGCAAATTGAGGAACTGAACCCCCGCGAAGTTGGCGGCGAGCCCGTGGCTGACCTGCGGGTGCGCCATTCCAACCTCAAGGGGATCGAGGTAGATCCCGCCATTGCCCCCTCGATGATTGACGAATTTCCGGTGTTCTTCGTCGCCGCCGCCTTCGCCGAAGGGCGCACGATGACCTCAGGTCTCGACGAATTGCGCGTCAAGGAATCCGACCGACTTTCGGCGATGGCCGCCGCGCTCTCCACGGCGGGCGCCAACGTAACCGAACGCGAAGACGGTCTCATAATCCACGGCACCCGCGGCGATCCCATGCGCGGCACCGATGGGCCGATAGCGACCCATCTCGACCACCGCATTGCTATGGCGATGGCGGTTGCGGGTATCGGGAGCACAATGGGCGTGGAAATCGATGATACCCGGCCGATTGCAACCAGCTTTCCGGCGTTTGAGGAATTGCTCGATGGATTGATGGCGTGACGTTCGACTGGGCCAATCTGGTCGGCCTTGTCGGCAGCGCGATCTTCATTGCAGCCTTTGCCTATGCCAATGTGGCCGCGCAGTTCGACAAGTTGTGGTTCAACGTTGCAAACCTGATCGGCGCGCTGCTGTTGCTGTGGTCGCTTTCGGTGCATTTCAACCTGGCCGCCTTCGTGCTCGAAGTGGCATGGGCGCTGATCGCACTCATCGGACTGGCCGGCGCAATCCGCCAGCGTTGCAGCGGGAACCAACAATGATTATCGCGGTCGATGGCCCCACAGCATCGGGCAAGGGCACGATAGCCAGGGCGCTCGCCGCGCATTTCGGCCTGCCGCATCTTGATACCGGACTGCTGTACCGCGCCGTCGGCAGACAGGTGGCGCTGGATGGCGGCAATCCGGATAGCGAAGCCGATGCTCTCGCCGCCTGCGATTTCCCCGATCATCTGATGGCTGATCCTGAATTACGCAGTGAGGCTACTGGCGGCCTCGCCAGCCGCGTTTCGGTGCACCCGGCGGTGCGTGATGCGCTGTTCGGGCTGCAACGTGCTTTCGCCACGCAGGCGGGTGGCGCAG
>JANNZB010000502.1:0-2424 GCA_031410395.1 Novosphingobium sp. | reverse complement strand
CATCGACGTTATCAACCAGCGTATCCGCCATTGCCGGGGAAGCGGCGGCGAGCGCTGCGGCGAGGGTGAGCGCAGAACGCACGAGCCGCGCCTTCACTTGCGTTTATCCGGACGAGGCAGCCGGTTGACAAGCGCTGAGGTATCCCACCTGCCGCCGCCCATCGCCTGCACCTCGGCATAGAACTGATTGACCAGCGCGGTGATCGGCAGTGATACACCAAGGCCCCGGCCTTCATCCATCGCGAGGCCGAGGTCTTTGCGCATCCAGTCCACCGCAAAACCAAAATCGAACGAATCTTCGGACATCGTTTTCCACCTGTTGTCCATCTGCCACGATTGCGCCGCGCCGCCCGATATCGCCTCATAGACCTTGGCGGTATCGAGGTGCGAGGCCTGGGCAAACCGCATCGCTTCTGCCAGCCCGGAAACGATCCCGGCAATGCAGATCTGGTTGGCCATCTTGGCGGTTTGCCCCGCACCCGCCTTGCCGATGTGGACGACGCGGCTGGTATAGGCGGCGAAGATCGGTATGGCCTGGGCAATAGCCTCATCGCGCCCGCCGCACATCAACGTCAGCGTGCCCTTTTCTGCACCGATCTGACTGCCGGTCATCGGCGCATCGACGCAGTGGACTTCCTTGTCACGCGCCTCGACCGCAATCTGTCGGGCGATTCGCGCTGATGCTGTGGTGTGATCGATGAACAGCCCGCCGCGCCGCAGCGTGGTAAATGCGCCGTTCGGGCCAAGAACGACATCAGACAGATCATCGTCATTGCCCACGCAGGTGATCACCGCGTCTGCACCCTCGGCGGCTTCGGCCGGGGTGGTGGCAACGCGCGCTTCTATGCCAGGGTTCGCCCCCAGCCATTTGTCACGGCGTTGGGGCGAGCGGTTATAGATAGTCAGCGCGTGGCCGGCATTGCCGAGATGGCGCGCGATCGGCCCGCCCATTACGCCAAGGCCGATTATCGAAACATTGCGTGGTTCAGTCATGGGTCTGTGTTAGCGGTAATTGCCCCCCGAGCGTTAGCGACAATTGCACAGCACGTCAGCCCCCGGTATCGCCTTTGCTTATGGCGTTCAGCAGCACCTCCCGATTCCGCCGGCTCGCGCTGATCGCCTTCTGCATCACCGTGCTGTTCGCCGTGACGATGGCGCTGCTGCCCAAGCCGCCCAAGCTGGCCGGAGACGAATTTGGCGACAAGTTTCACCACATTGTCGCCTTCGCGGTCATCACCGGGCTGGGCCTGCTGGCCTTTCGCTGGGAGCAGCGCTGGCGACTAGCCGAACGGCTGTCGTTCCTTGGCGCGATGATCGAAGTCGCGCAGGCGATTCCTGCGCTTCAGCGCGATTGCGACATTCGTGACTGGGTGGCGGACAGCCTGGCGATAATTGTGGTTGTATTGCTGGCGACTTTGCTGGTCCATTGGCGCGGGTCCAAGGCCGTGCGCCAATAGCGGTTTTCAAGCGGCGTGCTTTGCTCTAGGCCCCGGCGGATTATGGACCAGATCACCAGCCCGCCCGTTGCAGCCCCCGCGCTTCTGACCCACGCCGATGTGTTAAACGCGGCGGAGCGGATTAAGGGCGCGGTTGTTCGCACTTCGACCGAGTATTCGAAGACGCTCAGCATGATTACTGGTGCGGAGATCTGGCTGAAGTTCGAAAATCTGCAATTCACCGCCGCCTATAAGGAGCGCGGCGCGCTGAACGCGCTGTTGCAGCTTACCGATGAGCAAAAATCGCGCGGCGTGATTGCGGCATCGGCGGGCAACCATGCGCAGGGTCTATCGTATCACGGTACCCGGCTGGGCGTGCCGGTGACGATCGTCATGCCGATAAACACGCCAACGGTGAAGGTGATGCAGACCGAGGCAGTCGGCGGCAAAGTTGTCATGCACGGCGAGAGTTTTGACGAAGCATCGGCGCATGCCCGCAAGCTGCAGGACGAGCTGGGGCTGACTTTCGTTCACCCGTTCGATGATTACCACGTGATGGCGGGGCAGGGCACCGTCGCGCTTGAGCTGCTCGAAGATGCACCCGAGGTGGATACGCTGGTGATCCCCATCGGCGGCGGTGGGCTGTGCTCGGGCATGGGGACCTATGCCCGTGCGGTGCGGCCTGATATAAAGCTCGTAGGGGTGGAAGCGGAACTGTTCCCATCGATGTACAACCTGTTGCGCGGTGAAAACCTGCCGATCGGCGGCGATACATTGGCGGAAGGCATAGCCGTGTTTGAGCCGGGGATGAAAACCCGCAAGGTGCTCGAAGGAATGCTCGATGATTTCGTGCTGGTGAGCGAGGCGGAGATGGAAACCGCGCTGGCGCTGCTCGTGCAAATCGAAAAGACCGTGGTTGAAGGTGCAGGCGCGGCGGGGCTGGCGGCGGTTCTCGCCAATCCTGAAATGTTTGCCGGGCGCAAGGTTG